>JAIROL010000018.1 GCA_031257565.1 Tannerella sp.
AGCTTTCGTATCATCGGTTTTACCATCTCCCCTGGCGCCGAAATCCAGTACCGATACGACGTCGCCCGACAAATCGGCGCCAGTCGGAAGGTCTACGCCACTCTCTTTGTTACAGGCTATAAATATCTCCATACAAAGAATGCCTGCACTCAGCATAATTGTTTTTTTCCAGTTCATTTTTTACTGTTTTATCGTTATTACAATTTTTGTTATCATATCCGGCTTTTACTCCTAAAGAGAGAAACCATTCCCTGATTCCGGAATGTTTTCCCCCCGGAGCAAAACCCGAACAGGTAAATCATCCTCACTCTCTATCTTGAATAAAACCGGATGTTGTCAATTTTAACTATAATAGGTTCCTGAATATTCGTATGATAGAACCGGAGGAAAGTAATGGCCTGAAGATTCACGTCATTTCCTGCTTTCGACAGGCTTAGTTCAACTTTATTCCATCCGTTGTTCAATTCTCCCATCTCGTTAACACTCCAACTAACTTCATTTACATCGGGAGCGCCGGAACTGGTTATTTCAAATTGACTGTCACCCGGACCCAGTAAAGAGATGTCCGAGACGTACAGGTCGAGTGCCAACACACCGTCTGCCCTCGTTACTTCCGTATCAAACGGGGCAAATTTCTTCTGAAAAATAACCACACCTGTTCCTTCTGCTTTCAAGGAATAACTGCCTTCCTTCTTGTCGAATGCATCGAGACTCAGCGTGAAACCGCCACTGCCCCAACCGTCCATAGACTCGCACGCATCCAACACTTTACCAATAGCCGGAGGTTCCGTTACCACTTTCGAATTGTCTATCGTCAACCTGACAGGTACGCTGTAATTATGTTTTGCTTCCCCGATTCCGGAAATAAGGGCGGCAATCCTGAAATAATAATCTTTACCCGAAACCAGATTTTCGGTTGACATTTCCAGTAAGAATATACGTTCCGGACTAACGACCGCGTTCACAGTCTGGCTAACCATAGCGCTCCGTATACTGTTCGACACATTCGGATTCCGGTCGGCTATCAAATGAACGGAAGTTACGGCATTGCCGGAAACCTGATCAAGCGTAAACGTAGCCGATACTTTTCCTTTAATTTCATCAAACGTGACGTCCACATTATGAATCCGGATATAGGGCAACGCGCGAAAATGATATTCCGTTTTCCCTTGTATATCAATAGTCATTTTCTCTGTTGAAAAGAAATTTCCGCGAAGCGCCTGCACTTCGTAAGCGCCGGAAAAAAGATTATTCTCGCGATACGTTCCATCCGTATGAAAGCGGATTTGCCTGGTATTGGGATTTTCGAACCCCATCTCCACGAAATCAATCCGGGAACCTTCTATCAGGTCTTGCTGAATCGGCTCGTTCGTATCGTCATCAATCACACTGCCGAAAAATTGTGCGTCGGGACTGTCATAATTGTCCAATTCGCATGAACCCAGACACAAACCCAACAGAATGTTTATATATAATATTACTCTACTTTTCATATACTCTATTTTATAAATTCTACATACTATTCCTTCTTAATATTGCGGATTCTGGATTAACCTGTTGGTGGCCGTCCCCGGGATGCCGTTGTAATAACTCCTTGTGACGTAAGTAAGCGGATCGGCTCTGGATACGTACTGGCGAATGAAAATATATTTCATATTTCGCAAATCCAACACCGGGACAAGCGCTGTTTTTCGTGTATTGTTGAATATTTTATGATATTCCCTTCTTCGTACCAAATCCCAGTGTCTTCTGCTTTCGTAAACCAATTCCACTCTTCTTTCACGGAGCACATTTTCGAGGGTCAGGGTAATATCCGACTTGTGCGCGGCGCGTTTCCGAAGGTCATTGATGGCTTTGGTTGCTTTTGCCTGATCGCCGCGTCCGCTTTCCACTACGGCTTCCGCATAATTTAACAGTACTTCCGCATAGCGTAAATCAATGTAATCGGTCGTCGAGAAGTTCCACCCTAACATCGGAATATACGTTGTACTGAGAAATTTTTTGAACCCGAATCCGGTACGTGTCATATTACCTCCATACGTATCAAATCCGGAATATAACAGAGGCGTAGCAGCGCCATAAGCATAATAAGTAACGCCATTCACCTCTATTTCTCCAGACCCTTCGATCAGTGAAGTTCCATCCGGCTGGATATATCCCCCCTGAATAATGATCTGCGTATTTTTCCATATTGAATTGGGTATGATGACTGTTCCATGCATCCGTGCATCTTTATCCCTGAAAATATCTTGAGGATCGTCAAACGTCAAATATGTCCGGGACGGATTATATCCGCTATAATTTTCCGTATTTCCGTCGGTCGTAGTTACAATCGGCGAAGAATAACCCGGACTGGAATAACTCTCGTACGTATCAATCAGATCCAATGTAGGGTTAAAGCGTCCGGGATGTGGCCAAGCGCCGGCTGTCTGCGCCGGATTGCCCCAATTATCCTGATTACTTCCATAACCAACGCCGATACGGTCAAATCCTTTCAGGAAAATGACTTCTTCCAATGCGTTATTAGGGTATTCAAACAGAAGGCGATAGTTTTCGGCCGCTTCTTCAGCGTTGGCAGGCGATGGTTTATAAAGTGAGAAAACGCCTGCATCTATAATTTTCCCGGCAGCTTCGATACATTGTTCGTAATAATTTAATGCATCCTCTTGTGTCATTCCTCCAACTAATTTCTCATCTACAGCACGTCCCGACAAAGGGGCTTCGTCCCAATATTTGGCAACGGATGCAGCGTGGAGCGCTACCCTTGATTTCAAAGCCAGAGCAGCCCATTTGGTTGCCCGCCTCCTTTTTCCGTCGCCCTCGCCTAAAAACATGGCCGCAGAATCACAAGCCGCCAAGGCGAAATCCCACGTTTCTTTCTCCGTACTTCTCGGTACATACAAAGCCAAGGTATCGGAGACATCGGCAATTGAGGTGATGATCGGTACGCCACCGTATCGCTTGGCTAATGCATAATATGTGTACGCCCGCAAAAAATAAGCTTCGCCATACAATAAATCCAGGGAAGATTTGCTGATGGATGTGATATCAGGCAGGTAATTAAAAAAAAGATTGACGTCTTTATTGAAGCGATAACCACTTTCCCACCAGTCATACGATCCACCCAAATCGTTTCGTTCCGAACCAATTCCGTCATCTGTAACGACATATTCATACCATCCGGCATTATTAGCATCTCCCGGGTTCCAGTTCATACCATTCCCGGGAGCGCAATTGAAATCTTCAATCGGCATGTTGCGGTACAGGTTTGCCAGAAAGGCTTCAATACCGGCTTCGCTGGCAAAAATGCTTTCCGGTGTCACTTTGTCCGTCGGTTTCAATTCCAAATAATCACTGCATCCTGCCGCAAACAGGATGGCTATCATTACTATAATCAAATTTTTCATATCTCTTTGTATTTTAATCATCATCTGTAATTTGCATGTCAAGACATTAAAAATTAATATCCAATCCAATATTAAATGTTTTCATGATTGGGTATGTCCACCCGGTATCATACGTGCCTCCCACTTTTTCAGGATCAAACGGTTTGATAAAGCTATCCGCCCAAGTATAGACGTTGTTGACGTCAGCAAACAATCTCAAATTATCCAAACCGATTTTTTGCGAATAACGCCGAGAAAATGTATAGCCTATTCCGACATTTTTTAAACGGACATAAGAACAATCCCTCCGCCAGCCGTTGCTGTCTTCATACAATGCTCCCACCTGATCCGTTGTGCGCATAGCCGGCCATTTTCCGGGTATCCACGAACTGTTTGAATCATACGGGTCTTCTTTATGCCATCTGTCCATAAAATAGGCGGGCACATTAGCTTCCTGCCAGAACATTGTCGTATAAGCATGGGTAAGCCTGATAGAAAACAACGCTGCTCCCTGAAACAGGACACTGACGTCGAAGCCCTTCCATGATGCGCCAAGGGTCAACCCGTAATTCATTTTCGGACTCGCGTCATAAAAATGAGGGCGTACATCATTTCCATCAAATACATTGTCTCCATTGACGTCTTCGTAGATAAAATCACCGGGCAACACGTAGCGATTCCCCAGATTTCCGTTCTGTACCGCGCCGGCCAAAATTTCTTCTTCCGACTTGTACTGACCGACAACATGGTAATTCCACACAACTCCCTGATAACGATCTACTTGATTCCACCGATAGATATCCCATGAATTAGCATAGTCTCCCTGTTCAACATAAACAGCCGTATTTCTGGCATAATTAAAATTACCTGATATCTTGTAGTTTAAATCACCTATAATGTTTTTATAATCAAATGAAAGATCAAATCCTCTTACTCTGTCCTTATTGAGGTTTTCCTGTGGGAATGAGCCTCCATACGTGTTGGGAAGAGAAACATTCCGATAAGCAAGCAGACCGGAACGGTTTTTCTGATACCAGTCGAAAGTAATCGCCAGCTTGTGTCTGAAAAAACTAATATCCAGGCCAATGTCCGTAAGTACGGAACTCATCCAACTCAGTTTTTCATTTACGATGGCAGGAGTATTAAGGCCCAACGTTGTCTGGCCGTCGGTGAACTCCCACCATCCGCCTCCGGTAGTGAATCCCGGCACATACTGGAAGGCATTACCCGCATCCTCGCCGATTTTACCATACGATGCCCGCAGTTTCAGATTAGACAGCACGGGCGAAAGCGCTTTCATGAATTTTTCATCCGAAACGCGCCAGCCGGCCGATACAAGTGGGAAAAATCCCCATCGCCGATCGGGATGATAGCGATAGGAACCGTCATATCGACCGGCAAATTCAATCAGATAGCGTCCTTTATAGTCATAATTTGCTCTTCCGATATATGACATATTCCGAGTATGCCATTCATTTCCGCTGGATTGAGCATTTGTATTACCGGCCTGATCTATTTGATCATTCGTATAGAAATCAAAATATTTCTGGAGAGAAGCATGACGTTCGGCTGCATCTTTTATTTCATATACGAACATAGCGCTAATACTATGAACATCTTTGTATACCGTCTTATAATCCGCCTGACCCTGTACCGTTGTATAATATACGTTGGAATAGGAATTATTGATGCTGGCCGGATCGTTGAATTTGGTGGTTTTGTATGTATCCGTATTCAAGTCGTAATCATATAAAGCAAAATCTTTGGCAACGTGCTTACCCATATTATACGCTTTATCATACGCTACAATACCTTTTAATTCAAGTCCTTTAACAAATGGAACATCATAGCTCAATTCCAGAGAAGTAATGTAATCGTTATTGTTTGAACGGGAATATCCCGTTAAATCACTTGACATCAGGGCGACCGGATTCATTGCTTGACCATCCTGCACACGATTCAGATACAGCGGATTGTCGTTAGCATAAATCTTTTTGGTAGGTAAACTTGAAATAACGCCTCGCCATATTTCAGAAATCCCAAACGCCGGACTTTCCCTTTTATCGTTCACAGCAGCTATATTCACGACAGCCTTAATCCGGTCGGTAAGCTGTGCGGATATGTTCGACCGGAAACCAAGTCGCTGATAAAATAAATCATTCGTTTTCAACATTCCATCATCAAGAACTCCACTCAAGTCAAAATAATAGGAGAGTTTCTCCGTTCCTCCTGCGGCCGAAAGATTATATTCTTGACGCATGGAATAATCGTTGAAAGTAGCGCCGTACCAATCCGTACTTTCATAACCTGGACCGCCGATTCTCCACTTTTCAAGTTCTTCCCTGGTAATGAACGGTTCCAATCCTATATTGATATTCGCTTCATTCCTCAACGTCAGATATTCGTATGCGTTACACATACGTGGAACATCGGTCGGCGTTGAAAAACCAACGGTGGAACTAAACTGGAAATCGGTTTTTCCTTTTCCGCCACGTTTAGTTGTCACTATCACTACCCCATTGGCGGCATTTATCCCATAGACTGCCGCTGCCGCATCTTTCAGAACAGAGATATTCTCAATATCGGCGCCGTTTATCCGTTGGAAAACAGAAGCCGGTCGCTGAATACCGTCTATTACATACAGAGGCGTACCAAAACCTCGGATATTAATTGAATTATCATAAGTACCGGGTTCTCCTGTATTTTGGCGAATATTCAGGCCGGGCATTTTCCCTTGCAGTTTATGAGCAATGGACGTAGCGGTTGTTGTTTGGATATCTTCCGCCTTGATCGTACTGATAGCCGCAGTCAGATTGCCTTTCTTTTGTGTTCCATATCCGACCACAACTACTTCGTCCAAAGCCTGCATATCCTCTACAAGTCTGATTATTAGGGGTTTACCCCCCCCCAGCAATGTTTAAGTTGCTGATCTCCTGCGTGTTATATCCAAGATAGGATATAACCAAAATCGCTCCACTTGAGACATTCAGGCTGAAAGCGCCGTTCGCATCGGTAACGACTCCATTGGTCGTACCCTTCTCAACAACGTTAGCGCCGACAACAGGTTCGCCGACGGCATCCGTCACTATTCCTTTTATCCCCAAACTTTGCGCAAACAAAAACTGGGAGTACAGGAAAACACTTAACAACAAAACAACTCGACTGAGATGTTCTAAGCAAATACTTTCTCTTAATGATGTCTTCATAATATATTTATAAATAAATGGTTATAAAAGTCTTTGTAACAATAACATAATTTTCTAATTTCTCTCATAGTATCAATCGTATTAAGTTTATTTAATCTCAATCAACAATCACAATCAGCGGTTAAAATATATCTTTTCGAATTTATTGGCATTTCGGATTTTCCTTCAGAAAGGTTCTGTACAGTTCGAAGAAGGCCGGTGTATTGACCAGCAAGAACCTGCGCCTGTGACCTGAGTTCCAACCACAAAATTATACCTCCCATATTCCTTGAGTAGTTCGTCCGTCCATACCGGCGATGACCGGTTACAGGGGAGTAATGGCCATCGCAGGAAACAAACGGTTTGCAATAAAAAAATTCCTTTTCATTTGTTTATACATCACTCATTCTTCCGATTCATAAAATCTAATGCGGTCAATTTTAAATACCGCCGATTTGTTTACGAAATTATAGAGACGAAAATAGTTGATCGCCGAAAGATTTACAGTACCATCAAACTGGTCATTTTCAGAGAGTTTCAATTCAAGTTCATTCCAACCGTTATGACACATGGATGCAATTCTCGAAGCATCCCAGTGTATTTCCTGTATATCGCTTTTGCCGCCGCTTGTGATCTCCAACTGTCCGGAGCCAAGCGAGGCGACGTCATCAATATAGAACGAAAGTGCGAGACAACCCTTTTCTTTCGACAGTTTTGTATCAAAAGGAGGGAACACTTTCTCGAAACGTACCGTTCCGCCGCCTACGGACATCAGGCAAAAGGAACCTTCACGGGGATCGTCGCCGTCGAGAGTGAGACCGTCGCCCGTCCAGCCGTCCAGTGATTCGCAGCTATCCCACATCAAACCCGGTTTTGCCAAATCGTTGAAAATGGAGGTCATCAGCAACTTCCCTGTCTCGTAAAATTCAAGCGACGTCGCCTCGGGCAGTAACAGCGAACTGAATATGAACCCTTGGGTATAATCTCCAAAATCCTCTATTACTGTAAATTCATCAGTTGTTAGAACATCCCTGGTTTTCGTATTACCATCCTTATTCGTATAGGTCACAACGGTCTTAACTTCATTAGGAACCGGCTCTCTCCAGTTTATACGCAAATTGCCAAAATTATATATTGCGTTTTTGGGTACCCTGCCGTAGAGTGTTTCGAGGAAAGCGTCGTCATAGACGGTAACTGAAGTCTTTACAGGCAATGATTCACGACGGAACTTGTCGTATGAATAGAGGGTAAATTCGTAGGGCATAGCCTCCAGACCATCAATGGTAATAATGTACGTACCCGGATTATCTATGCTCAATTCTTTCACACGCTGCCTGTTATCCCAGTAAACGCGCACCATCTCAATCTGTACAGAGGAAATAAATATTTCCAGATCCACTTTTCTGTTGCCTGCATGTGGCAGTACATCGTCTATTTTTGCTGCATAAGGAACATCCTCTACATGTTCTATCCTGATACATGAAGTTGCCGTCGTCAATCCAACGATAATATATGCAAGCATATACATGTTCATGTTTTTAATATATTTCATGTTTTCACTGATTTAATAATTTGACTTTTATTCTTCAACATATCCGCATGGCGGACTTACTATCCATTCGAAAGCGCCGTTCGATGTAATATCGTAATGGTTGGGCGAAGCGTCTTTTATCTCCGTTCCATGACCTTCATCAAATTTCCAGTTGGCAATAAGCCCTTCGCTGTACGGGTCAACGCCACACTGACCGGCGCGAATTTCCGTTTCCGTCCGGGCTACGCGCCATACTCTTACATCACGTATCTCGCCGTCAAAAAAACGAGCGCCGAGGGACTGACCTATCATAAAACCGCCATCATTCGTATTGACGACTGACATGTTATGATAGCCCGACCTCGAACGCGAGGCGTCCAGTTGACCGTTGATATATAATCTTACGGTCGATCCGTCATAAGTAAGCGCCAAATGATACCATTTGTTCAGTTCCAGATGCGTATTTGACATGAAACCGCCACCAAAAGCAGAAGCTTGTATTACATCGTCATTTACCATTCGCAGCATCAGCGTCTTATCCGTGCCGTCCTCTACACCCATAATGGTCGCCATGAAAGGCTCCACTTTCGAATAGTTGTTGATCTTTATCCACGCTTCGTAACTGACGGACTGCATTGCCGTATAGGCGCTGTTATTGTGGAAATAAGGTACTGTGAATGAAACTTTTCCTGCCATGTCGGGATGCGAAACGTAAGGGTCGGGAGTTACCGTGAAGTACTTGACTTCACTTTGGTTGCCCCAACGATTGCGTACGTAAACGGCAAACTCAACCGGTACGGCTTCGAGACTGCCTAACTTGCTTCGACGCCCCTCCTGCGCATCACTGTAATAAGAATCGTAAGGTACAAAATTGCCACTTGCATCCTTATACGAGGTCTCCACAGCGATATAAACTCTTGTGGGATTGTCCCAACTTATCTTAATGCCTCCGGGTGAAGGCGCTACGACGATCGTTTGGGCAATAACTTCCAGTTCCGACTCCCCCGGAGTGATTAATACGGTCACAGGCGTAGAAACATTACCGCTATTATCAATGGCATACAGATTGACTTCGCGCTCTTCCGTGGTATTTAAACCTATGATTGTCAGCGTATCTATATATCCGCTTGCAAGCATCAGAAATTCTTTGCCCATCTCGTTGGTATAAACGGCTTTGACGCCCATAATATCTTCGTCATCGGGCAAAGTGTAATGAAACGTTACCCCGCCGGAGAAAGGCGTGTAGGAGACGTTGGTAACAGGTCCCGGAGCTACGTTGTCGGGAGTATTCGAATAATCCTTGATGATCGTCTCGCAGCCGCTAACCGCCGCAATCATCCATATTCCCATTAACAAATATCTTGTTTTCATATATTTTAATTTAAATTAAACTTTTACCAACCAGGATTTTGTACCAGATTATCGTTCATCAACAAATTATATTGAGCTAATGGCCATAGATAGTCCTTGTCTGAAAAACGTAGATTGTAAATCGTTCTTATCTTATAGAACGTTTCCGTTGTGCTACCGCCGATGTTCAAACCGCGAATGGGTTTGTTCATGTATTCTTTCGCCTTTTTCCATCGGCGCAGGTCCCATAAACGCGCTCCTTCGAAAGCAAGTTCATTCATGCGTTCCCGGTGTATGATTTCACGCATTCCGTCTTTGGTAGTCGGCTTCGACTTAAATTCCGGCCTGGCATATTTCGACCAGCTTTCTACAACACCCTCCAATCCGGTTCGTGCACGCACATAGTCAATATATTCATATACCTCCTGATCCGGCGCGCCCTTGATCTCGTTTAAAACCTCTGCATAAAGCAAATACAAGTCGGCAAGGCGTACGACGGGGAAAGAGTATTCATTACACACAATATTGCTATTGCCGTCAGGCACTGAGGACAGATACGAAGCCCATTTTTTGCATTGGTAACCTGTACTGAGATAACGCTCTACAGGCATTGTTCCTCCTCCCGGTTCTCCGTTCTTCATGCGTACCACCCACAGATTGTCATCGCCAAGTATACGACCGTTGCCATAATATGTGCCGCCGTCGAAAGTGATGGCGCCATAAAACCGCGCTTCGCGGTCAAAATGCAGATTCAGGGTTTCAAAATCTCTTTCGATATAATAACGGTGCGCATCATCTCCTTTCCTCAATCCGTAGAGGTCTATCCCTTCCCATGATTCGTCTTCTTCAATGGGGATGCCATTCCTTGTGTAGAATTGTTCCACAATGTGCAGGGGTGGCGCATAACATTTCCATAATCCACCTGTATTTTGGGCTGTAAAGAATTGCGGATGACACATACGGTCTAAGTGGATGCTGGTACGCTCGCCCCATGAGTTGCTCGCTCCCCAGATAATTTCGGTATTCCATTTCTCGGTCGCCGCTCCCCGTACATTCATCGCTAAAATGGTGGAATCACTCAGGTTCTTGCCGTAAGTCGTCTCCTGGTCAAAATAAAACAGGCGACAGTTACCAATGGTTTCAGCCCAAACAATAGCTTCCTTTAAAGCTTTGGCCGCACGTTCCCATTTTTCTGCCTTATATTCCTGTGGAAAAAGATGTACGCCTCGACTGTCAACAAAATCCCTGTAGTCGGGATTGCCGTTGAAAAGCGGACTGGCTGCCAATGTGAGGGTTTGCGCCTTGATTGCATAAGCCCAACCTTTGGTGGCGCGACCCATCTCGCGATTGCGGTCTTCTATCCTGTCAGGCAATCCTTCTATCGCCTTATCCAACTGTTCCACGATCCAATCGACCACATCGTCAACCGGCTCACGATACATTTGCGCCTCCGAAACCGCGCTGATGGGCAAACTCTGACGCACAACCGGAATAGGTCCATACATGCGCAAAAGATGGAAATGATAATAGGCTTTCAGAAATATGATTTCATGTTTCCAACGATTTAACTCCGACTGTGTGACATCCGTACAGATATCTATTTTCTCGAGAAACGTATCACAGTCGCGGATATGTGTCCACATAAAGCGGCTACCTATACCGCCGGTTACGCCGCTGGCTACACTCGCCCACTCGTTGTTGAGTGGCGAATTGACATTTTGATACCCGCGGGCAATGTTCCAGCAAATAGTACTAACCGGTCCCTTTTCAATATACCAGGCCTCGTCGCCGCCGAAAAATGTCGGACTATATTGCGGACTGGAGAAATATGGCAGACCGGAATATACCCCATACAGACTGGCTTCCGCTTCTTCCCTGTTCTTGTAGGCATTGTCTATTGAAGCTAATTGATCGGGTACAACATCCAAATAATCGCACGATAATGGAAATAACAGACACATTATCAATAACATGTTCCTTATAATTACTGTTTTTTTCATATTCCTATTTATTAAAAGTTTATATTCAAACCCACATTAAGCACTCTCTGAAGCGGGTATCCCAATCCGCTTGAACCCATCTCTACATCCCAAAGTTTGAACTTGGAGAATAAGGCAAGGTTAGCGCCGCTCAAGTAAAACCGGCATGAAGTCAGTTTCAAATAATTACTCCATTTCTGTGGAAGGCTGTAACCAAGTTCTGCGCTCTTTAGACGCATAAAACTGCCATCCCGCATCCACCATGAACCGGGCTGATAGTTGTTGCTGATGCCGTAATCGGACAAACGCGGCCAGGATGCATAAATATTTTGATTCTCCTCCGACCAATGATCATCGGCAATAAATTTGGCAAGCCCGTTTTCGAGCAACATGCCGTCTGCAGTGGATTTAACAAAGGGAGCTACTGCTGCAGGGTTTATCCAGAATGAACGGTTGGTAAGTCCTGAAAAGAATATGGAGGCGTCCATGTTTTTGTAGCCGACGGACAAACCAAATCCATAATTTATTTCCGGCGTTTGAGGTTTTCCGAGCGGCACGTAATCAAGGCTGTTAATAATGCCATCGCGGTTAACATCCTTGTATTTGATATCTCCGGGCAAATATTCTCCAAATTCCTGACGGGGAGAATTGATTATGTCTGCCTCATCAATAAACAGACGTTCTGCCTGCAAGCCCCAATATTGGCTGACAGGCTGGTTCTTGTGTGATAACCACGGCAAACCTGCTTTTTCGTATTTTGGTTCTTCATAATAATGATATATGGCGCGCGCATAAGTAAAGTTAGCGCGACCAACAAGCCACAAGTCCTTGTTGAACGCATGATTGTAGTCAATCGAAATATCCACGCCGTTGCCTTCCGCTTCGCCGGCGTTGTTTTGCTGTACAGCCCAGGCGCCCATTTCCGAAGGCATGTCGGCACGGTTTTGTACAATATTTTGCCTCAATTCGCGGTAAAAATCGGCAAGTATTTCTACTTTTCCATTGAAGAGTCCAAGTTCAATACCGAGGTTACTCTTTGTGGCCACCTCCCACGTAATATCGTCGTTGGCATAAGTTATAACCCGCGGTCCTACATGCCATACACCGAAGTTCTCACCGCTCAAATACCCCCAACCGCCGCCTATCGCTACTTCCGAAAGATAGAAGAAACGACCTCCGCTGATGGCGTCATTACCGACAAGTCCGTAAGTGCCGCGTATTTTGAGTTTGGATATGTATTCCGACCATTCTTCCGTCCAGAAGGCTTCATTCGATACGACCCAACCCAAACCGATAGAAGGGAAAAAGCCCCAACGATGCTGTTTGGCGAATTTCTCCGAACCGTTATATCCGAAGTTAAATTCCATCAGATAGCGCGTATCAAAATCATAGGTAAAACGTCCGGACAAACCAAGGTTCCTTGCAGGAAGCGATTCATAAAGCGTCGCTGCATTACCGTTCAGGTAGTTGCGCATAATGCCTACCAACATGCCGCTAATGGCGTGTTTACCGAACTTTTGATTGTAATTGACAGCGCCTTCGGCATAAAACGTACTGTTAACCGACTTGTATCCGGGATAGTATCGCAGATATTCTTCACCTGTGTCGTGATTGATTTCATACAGGGTATATGTATTTGTTTTCTTGTCATACTCGTCAATATCGTAGAAAAAAGGATTGTAGGCACGTGACATGTCGAAGCCCGAAAAGCGTTGTATATTACCCAATAATCTGGCAGACAATCCATTGACCCATTGATTGAAATCCTGTTTCAATTCAAACTGCGCCATCATAAGCGTCTGACTTTCCTGTCGGTATCCTTTCACTAATTCGGCATAAGGATTGTAATAGTTGCTACCGTTGACGCCTCCAAAAAGGATATGCTCGGCCTTTGCATACTTTTCATCAGGCTCGTAATAGGCCGGAAAGCGTACCGGACTTACATTCAGCGCTCGACGATACATCTCGCTTCCGCCTTGAAGCGGACCGCTGTAATCGTCAAATGTACCGTGTACACGCACGATTGCCTCCGTCGAACTCGTAAGGTTAATGTTAATGTTGGAACGGATAAGGTACTTCTTCAGGTCAATGTTGTTGTTGAAGTTGTTACGCTTGTCCATTTTCAATACGCCGTTGTCCTGTGCAAAGGAACCTGCTATGTAATAGCGGGCTATAGTACCGCCGCCGGAAATATTAAGATTTACACGCTGATTGTTCGCCACATCTTTCGTGAGCATGTTCATCCAGTCCACCTGTGGATAAACGTAGGGATTTGTTCCGGCAATAGTGTTCTCGATTTTTTCCATTGAATAGGCAGGCGACATGCCACGCGCAAGGGCGGCTTCGTTAGCCAGGTCCATATAGGTTATAGGATCCGCCATCTCTAATTCCATCGTTGGCGAAGAAAACGAATTTTCCAAACGCACCGATACTTTGACGCTTCCCTCTTTACCCTCTTTGGTGGTAATCATTACTACGCCGTTAGCGCCCCGAGCGCCATAGAGAGCCGTAGCCGTAGCATCTTTCAAGATGGAAAAACTCTGAATATCATCCGGATGAAGTCTCGACAAGTCATTTGCCGATACTTCAATGTTATCTACCAGAATCAGTGGATCGACCTTGCCCGTACCGAAAGAAGTAATGCCGCGAATAAAGAAACTCGCATTGTCCTGTCCCGGCTCGCCGCTGGTCTGATAGGAAATCATTCCTGCCATTCTGCCTGAAAAAGCCGTAGTAAGGTTACTGCTCGGAATTTTCAGGTCTTTTACATTTACAGTCTGAATAGAAGAAATGACGCTTTCTTTTTTTTGTTTGCCAAAAGCAACAACCGTAACCTCTTCCAAATCTTGCGTCTTTTCTTTCATAATAACGGAAACAATACGCTGTCTTCCAACTTTAACTTCTTCTGTTTCATAACCCACAAAAGAGAACTGTAATACGCAAGTATCACTTGGAACTGCTACGGAAAATTCGCCTTTTGTATCGGTCATCACCCCAAGCGTTGTCCCGCGCACGCTCACCGAAACGCCGGAAAGCGTTTCGCCAAAATCATCCGAAACCTTTCCCGTAACACGGATATCCTGCGCACAGATTATTCCTATATTTAAAATAGGAAATAACATAAACATTTTTTTAATAAAAAAGGAAATAAGTTTTTTTCCTCTACCTTTGAAATAATTATTCATACCAAATTCATTGATAAATTAAACATGATTTTTGTACTCTATAGACGCCAACAAAACAACTCGACGGAGATGTTCTGAGCAAATACTTTCTCTTAATGATGTTTTCATAATTCTCTAATTTTTCTCATGGTATCAATCGTATTAAGTTTAGAATTATTTAATCACAATCAACGGTTAAAATCAATCTTTTCCTGTAGCCAAACCTATTAACTTGCCTTATAAACAGTTTTACAGGATACTTTTCCTGTGGCAGTTTTTCTTACGAAAACAAAAATAACTGTAACCGACTAAATAATTCGTTAATTTCTTTCACAGTATTACATTCATCCAATCCCACTCAATCCGCATCAAGAATTAAATTCTCATTTGCCAAACCGATTAACTATATTAATATAAATTTATTATAAATGATACATGACACATTCATCGTAATAAATATATGCAAATTAACGATGTATTTTCTTCTTATGCAACATAAATAATGTTAATTAATCATAAATA
>JAIROL010000020.1 GCA_031257565.1 Tannerella sp.
TTTTCTCTACTTTGGTTACTTTGCCATTCTCTCTTGTCTTGTGAACTACCGCATAATCCAACTCTTTGTCTATAATTCTGTTACCTTTGCGAGGACGACCACGTTTGCCTGTCGGACAAGGTGTTTCTTCTGTTGAAAAATTTTCCGGTAAAACACTCTTATAATGAACAAGTTCATCGCTTGTAAACAGTGGTTTGTTTGCCACTCGGGATAGCAGTTTTTTGAAATATGCTCTACAATCATTTAATGTCCGGTCCCCAATCTTATGGCATATTATCAATCTGTTATCCGAACAAAGAGCTGTCCATATCCATTTTGTGCCGTATCCCTTTGCTAATTCTTCTTTGTCCAACGTTTTTTTTTACTGATAAATGACCACAACTCATCCATTTGACATTCTTGCAAGTATAAGTTCTTCAACAAATTGTCCATGACAGTTTCCGAATATTTACCCGCCATCAATATTACTTTATTCACGCTGTCTTTGCTCAATCCAAGCATTCTGGCCGTTGCTCTGACCCCATTCCCTTCAGCTACACTGCGTATAATGCTTTGAATTGTAGTTTCGCTGTAATGACTGCCAAAGAATATTGTATTGCGCGTTTCTGAAAAACGACTTTGACATATCTTGCATTTAAGCAGTTGTCTATCAACTCCATGATTCTTATATGTGCCTGCTTTTACTAAATTACCCTGACCGCGTAGTCCGTAGCATTTGCATTCTTCATTCGGACAAAAATAGTCACTAATTGTTATCATCTTTTTTGACCGCAAAGGTAATAAAAAAATATCAATTAGAATATGACACTATCAAGAAATGAGTCATAGTCATTTTTTTTACAGGACTGATAAGGTATCATAAAACTCATTAGAAAAGCAAAAATAAAATACTGTTTCATAATTTTGTAAGGGTAAATAAATCAAATATTAATTCATCTTCATCGTCTGTTCTATTATGCAGTAAAAGTCCCTCTGCAGTTACCATAAACTGTGAGGCGGTAATACGGTATTCCATATCTAATAGGGTTTCTCCGATAAAATTAAGGTCTTCATCCAAAATAACGATTGATAACTGTTTCAACCAGGGCATCCAGTCCATATCCTGATGATATTCTTTCCAGGGGCGCTCTACCATGCGATAATAAACATTGCGATATTTGTCGTATATGACGGCGCTGTAACTGTAATTTTCAAAATAATGCGACATCTGTTTATTTTTGGGTACTGGAATAAGCGTTGGGTGATCAATTGATTTTATATCGTCGGCATACATGCTTCCCGCATATTTTTTTTTTAACCTGTTTAAGGTCGGTTTGATAAATATAATGGTCATTGGGGAAACTGACAAGAAATAATTTGGTTATCGGATTCATACACCAGAAAACCTCTCTAAAATAATTTTCCCCCCAATTTCCTTCTCTGTAGGATTCCGGATACCCGACATGAAAATCTATCGAATCATTCCTCCGCGTATCAATTGTCGTCAGAAGTAACTGATTAATGCTGTCAACGCGGCCAAACTCTTCTGTCATTTCTCCACATAAATAAATGGTTTCATCTATTTTATACATAGGCTTTCCTGTAGATAATTGAACCATCGGAGGAATACGGTTTTTCCGAAGTCCTGCCAGATCCAGCAAATTCAAGTGTGCATAATTAGCCTTATAATTTATCGTGTGATATTTTTCTCCATTATGATTCAACAGGAACAGAAGATCAGTTTTGTGCGAATAATAATATATGCTATCGTACGAATGAATGTAATAGCCATCCGGAACGTATGGATACACTCCATTGGGGCCTTCTCTCTCAAGTTCGATTTTTTTTAAAAAATCTCCGGTCTTAAAATCATAAAAATAGATCGAATGATTATACGTATTCAGAAAAGTAAAATAAACAGAATCAACAGAGGCGTCTTCAAACAATTGTACACAACGAATACTTTGTGTGCTTTCACTGTCTAAAACAAAAGTCTTTCTTCCTTCATCTTTTTTCTCCAATGTATAAGTCGCTTTGAATTTTCCCTTCAGATCATTTTCATTGACAACTACCTTTGTACAGGAAAGAAAGAAAACAAAATTTAATACAACAAAAAAGGGATATCTATGTACTCTCATATCTTTTACTGTTTTAAAATTAGAGGGGGGAATCCCACATTACACTGTTCCGGAAAATACTTGCATGCAAAACATATTTTATTGTAATTACTTTTCTGCTTATCTTTATTACTCTTTTCCAACTCTCTTTTTGTTTGTTTTATGGAAATAAAACGCTGATTTTTTAACATTGACGTTAAAATTACGGGATGCTGATTACAATGCAGTAAATTAAAGTTTGAATCAATCAATCCAAAATCCATTCCTTTACATTTTTGTCGGTGATAATTTATTTTATAGTCATCCATTAATCTAATAAATCCGGGTGTATGTAGGTTCGCCTCTCATTATCTTTAATGTGCCAACATTATTTTCCTTTAAATAGGCAAACAGGTTTCTTGCCATGTCAAAAGACATATGTCCTTCATTGCGAATATTCTTATTAAAACAATGACTGCAATTAGCATTGCACGATTCCGTTAAATATATACGAATCGACTTTAAATATTCATTCTTTTTGCTATCACAAAATTGTTTATAAAATATGTGATAGGAATCAACTATATTTTTTACAAACATATTTCTTTTACTTTATTGATTTTCTATCTGTTTCTCCTTTTTCCATCCGAAATATTAAAGTTATCATTTATAATATGTGGACAAAAATAGGAAAAAAAATCATCTACCCGGCATTTTTGCTGTTTTTTTTCTATTTATGCGGAGGACGTTTCGTTTTTCCGCCGTAGATTTGTTTGTAGGGCTGTTTGCGGGCAGCGTATATGTGTCGGCGCTAGCGATTAACGACGCATCCGGCAACACGACTTTCCATCTGTTTTCACCGAAACGTTTGTATTTCCGACATGCCCAACCTTTAGATTTGCACAAATATTGGAACAGTTTTTAGAGGTTCCATAAACAATGAATGTATCATCAGGCAACCCATCGGCAGAACCCGAATATCCGTTATTTATGCGGTCGATTAAAATGTTCCTGTCAATCCGTAACGCTGAGTAGCGCAAAAAACCTGGCTGTAAATGTGAAACCCGGGGCGATTGGTATCTATTTTCCGGTTAAGCTGTAAGATCGGATGGCCGGCACGCACGTTGAACGACTCCTGCAGACGCTTGTCGGCGCGTATGGCAAATATCTGCTGCACGCCTCCGGTCACAACGATTTGATATTGCGCCCGCAATGTATCAAATAACGACTTATTTCCCAGATTATAATTTAAAAATCTGGGCAAATTAATATTGGGTAGCATCGTTATATCGTAAAACACAGGAACTCCATCCAATAAACGCAACCGTTCAAAATAAATACATCCGGCCTCTTCCTCCTGTGGATCAACCGGAAAAGAAAACGCTTCATTCCATTTTCTCAATTCCGGCTTCAGGGTTATATGAGTAGTAAGATCCGGACTTCCCAGAGCAGAGGTCGTCCCCATCAATGACAGTATTCCAACCCCTTTAGGCGTCCCTTTCACAATACTGCCCTTACCCTGATGACGAACAATAATGCCATCGGTAACCAACTGTTCTAAAGCCTTTCGAACAGTCAGACGCGCTACATTATAAATTGCGCACAATTCATACTCGGATGGTAATAAATCGCCCGGAGTATAAGCCCCGTCGGCAATTTGAGATCTCAGATCTTCATATATCTGTTTATATTGCGGCAATTCACTCATATCTTCTTCATCAATAAGGGGTCAAAGATACAGGATATATTCTTCTCAAACAAGAAAAATCATAGAAAAGTAAATATACAAGTGCGTAACTTGTATACAATATGACAAAAAATAACACACTGTTTTTCAGTAACTAAAAAAAATATTACAAATAACTTGTATATATACATTTTTTTATTGTAACTTTGCAGCCGATAAAATATAATACCAAAATAGCGATATTAAACCAATTAACACATAAAAAACAGAAATATGGCAACAGTTGTAATTATGCCCAAGCAAGGTCAGTCCGTCGAAAGTTGTATCCTGACAGAAATGAAAAAGAAAAAAGGAGACGCCGTTGCGGTAGGCGACATTTTATTTTCCTATGAAACAGATAAAGCTTCATTCGAAGAAGAAGCTCATATTGCCGGAACAGTACTCGAAGTATTTTTCTCCGACGGCGATGAAATTCCGGTATTGACCAATGTATTGGTAATAGGCGTCCCCGGAGAATCCATCGACGAATTCCGCCCTGGTGGAGAAACGCCGGTAGCGGCGCCTGCAACAATGAGTCACATTCCAGGCGTAACGTCCGGCAGGAATGGAGAAACGCCGGTAGCGGCGTCTGCAACAATGAGCCACATTCCAGGCGTAACGTCCGGCAGGAATGGAGAAACGCCGGTAGCGGCGCCTGCAACAAGTATGAAAACAACTCCGGAAACATCATCGCCCGATATAACGACACAATCGCAACAAGAAGGGCTTGTCGTCAGAACGCAGGCGCCGGCACAGCTATTTTCCGGCACGATATCGCCCGTATCGCCACGTGCGCGCGCTTTGGCCGGCAAAAACGCAATCCGGGCGGAAATGCTTACCGGAACAGGTCCCGACGGGCGCGTAATCGAGCGCGACGTGCAGGCCGCCATCGCTGCAGGACCTAAATCAACTCCCTTGGCAAAAACGGTGATGAAAGAAACCGGCGCGCCTCTTCCGGAAAGCGGAAGCGGACTGGCAGGAACAGTCAGATCTGCCGATGTAAATGCAAAAAACCCGGTTTACGCATCCGACAGCGAAATAAAACCGTTGACCAATATGCGCAAACTGATTGCCAAAGCCATGCACGCTTCTCTCCAAAACTCTGCGCAACTAACACACCATCTTGGCGCCGATGCGCGCAATATTATGAGTCTGCGCAAAAAAATAAAAAAAGCGATTCAGGAAGGCTATCCTGCGGACGTCACCATCAACGACCTCGTATGTTTTGCCGTAATCAAAGCTCTTAAACAATTTCCGAACGTAAATTCGCATTTCCTTGGCGACAGTACGCGCCTGTTTTCCAAAGTTCATCTCGGACTTGCGGTCGACACTGAACGCGGCCTCATGGTTCCTACCGTCAGAAATGCGGACGACTTATCTATACAGGGATTATCAAATCAACTGAAAGAAGTTGCCAATGCCTGTAAAAAAGGCGGCATAGCGCCGGATCTTCTCTCGCCTGAAGCGGCGTCATTCACCGTATCTAATCTGGGTAATTATGGCGTTGAAATATTTACTCCGGTCATCAACCTGCCGCAGGTAGCCATTCTGGGCGTCAATACCATTGTTCCCCGTCCGAAAGACCTTGGAGGCGGCGTTTATGGTTTTGTTCCGTATATGGGACTCAGTCTGACTTATGATCATCGCGCCCTTGACGGAGGCGAAGCAACCCGTTTCGTAAAACAGATTGCCATCGAAATCGAAAACCTTGAAATCAGTTTATAAACTTAAAAACTTACACATATTATGATAGATTTAGCGATTATCGGCGGCGGACCCGGAGGATATGTAGCTGCGGAACGCGCGGGAGCGAAAGGATTAAATGTTATCCTCTTTGAGAAAAAGGAATTAGGAGGCGTTTGCCTTAATGAAGGCTGTATACCTGCCAAGACGCTACTATACAGCGCCAAGGTATACGACTATGCAAAACATGGCGATAAGTACGGAATAAACGTTTCGGACGTCACGTTTGATTTTGGAAAAATGGTAGCGCGCAAAGATAAAGTAGTAAAAAAATTAGTTGCCGGCGTAGGCGCTAAAATGAAAGCGCATAAGGTTACGGTAGTAAATGGAGAAGCGCAGATAAAGGGACGTTCTCCGAAAGGTATTGAAATAACATGTAACGGGGAAACGTTCCTTGCCGCCAACCTGTTGCTTTGTACCGGATCGGAAGCCTTTGTTCCACCCATCCCGGGAGTACAAGAAGCCGGAGACATTATCGTTACAAACCGCGAAATACTATCCCTTAAAGACCGGCCGAAATCGCTTGTTGTGATTGGCGGCGGCGTTATCGGCATGGAATTTGCAAGTTTTTACAACAGCCTCGGCGCCGAAGTGACTGTCGTCGAGATGCTGCCGGAGATACTGGGCGGACTGGACGCCGAAATAAGCAAAATGCTTCGTGACATGTATACAAAAAAGGGAATTAAATTCAACCTGTCATGCAAAGTAACCGAAATCAAAGGTAACGAAGTGATCTATGTCGATCGGAACGGTACGCAAGCTTCTGCAAAAGGCGACAAAATTCTGATGAGCGTCGGACGCCGCGCCGTAACAAAAGGATTCGGCCTTGAAAACCTTGGCGTGGAATTAGACGGAAATGCCATCAAGGTAGATAACAAAATGCGCACAAACATACCTAACGTCTTTGCTGCAGGAGATGTAACAGGTTTCTCCATGCTTGCGCATACGGCAAGCCGCGAAGGAGAAGTGGTTGTAAACAACCTGACGGGACGTCCCGATATCATGCGTTACAACGCCATTCCCGGAGTTGTGTACACCAATCCGGAAGTGGCCGGCGCAGGTTTGACGGAAGAACAAGCAAAAAAAGAAGGGATCGAATATAAAATAGCAAAACTGCCGATGGCTTACGCAGGACGGTTTATTGCCGAAAACGAAGGCGGTAGCGGCATATGCAAAGTACTTGTCGGCGCTGAACACGGAGAGGTTATTGGCGTACATATGCTTGGAAACCCTTGCAGTGAGATCATTTACGGAGCTTGCATGGCTATCGAGCAGGAAATGACGCTCAAAGAAATGGAAGAGGTGGTATTCCCCCACCCGACAGTCTCAGAAATATTCAAAGAAACAATTTTTGCATTCCACTAATCAATACATTAACAATTAATCATTATACATCATGCCAAAAGTAGAATTTATTGACCCTGAAAAAGTTAGAAAAGCCGGCGAAATTAAATTTAAAAACATACCGGTTAACCAATACAAAAAGACAGTAAGCGAAGAACTTAAAAGCAAAAACTTCACAAAAGAAGATTTGAAGCGTATTTATTTCGATATGGCGGTAATACGTGAATTTGAAACAATGCTTCAGCTTGTTAAAACAACAGGCGCATATCAGGACATAGAATACAACAATCCGGGTCCGGCCCATCTATCCGCAGGCCAGGAAGCCGCCGCCGTAGGTATGGCTTATACGCTTGATACAAACGACTTTATATTCGGTTCACACCGCAGTCACGGCGAAATACTGGCCAAAGGTTTGCGCGCAATTCAGACGCTTCCGGAAAAAGAACTGAAAAAGATTATGGAAGGGTTCTGGGATGGAGCTACACTGAACGTAGCAAAAAAAGCGTATAAAGGAAAAGATACGAAAGAACTTGCCATACGCTTCCTGCTATATGGGGCTTTAGCTGAAATATTCGCGCGCACAACCGGATTCAATAAGGGATTGGGAGGAAGTATGCATACGTTCTTCACTCCGTTCGGCATCTACCCTAACAATGCAATTGTAGGCGGTAGCGCTACGATTGCCGCAGGCGCCGCATTATACAAAAAGGTAAACCGTAAGAAAGGGATTGTCGTTGCGAATATCGGAGACGGTTCCATGGCGCGAGGTCCTGTCTGGGAAGCGCTTTCTTTTGCATCGATGGACCAGTTCAAGCAATTGTGGGAAAAAGACATGAAAGGCGGACTGCCCATCGTCATCAACATCATGAATAACCAGTACGGTATGGGCGGACAAACCGTCGGCGAAACTATGGGGTATGACATTGCCGCACGTATCGGCGCCGGAGTAAATCCCGAACAGATGCATGCAGAGCGTGTAGACGGTTACAATCCGCTTGCCGTGATCGACGCTTACCGCCGCAAGAAAGCGCTGCTGGAGAAAAAACAGGGACCTGTATTAATCGATATACTGACATATCGTTACAGCGGGCACTCTCCTTCGGATGCATCTTCTTATCGTACAAAAGAAGAGATTGAAGCATGGGAAGAAATCGATTGCATCAAAAGCTATGGGAAAGAGATCGTAAAAGCCGGCGTTACAACACAAAAAGAGCTTGATTCGATAGAAAAAGAAATCAAGGATATCATGCTGGAAATATTCAAGCTGGCGATCAACCCGGAGCTGTCTCCGTTGATGGATTTGCATAAAAACCAAAATCTACTGGAAGATATGATGTTTTCAAACCAATCCATAGACTCCCTTTCCAATGCAAAACCGGAAGTAAACCACCCGATGAAAGAAAATCCGCGCGTGAAACAGATTGCACAAAAAGAGCGTTTCGCTTTCGATGAAAACGGAAAGCCGTTCTCTAAAATGAAACAATACCAGCTGCGCGACGGACTTTTCGAAGCGGTCGTCGACAGATTCTATAAAGATGCATCGCTTGTTGCGTATGGCGAAGAAAACCGCGACTGGGGCGGAGCGTTTGCCGTTTACCGCGGACTAACCGAAGCTTTACCTTATCACCGTTTATTTAATACGCCTATCGCCGAATCGGCAATCATAGGAACAGCTATCGGCTATGCGATGTGCGGCGGACGCGTAATACCGGAAATCATGTACTGCGACTTCCTCGGATGTTGCGGGGATGAAGTATTCAACCAGCTTCCGAAATGGCAGGCGATGAGTGGCAATATATTAAAAATGCCGGTTGTCGTACGCGTTTCGGTAGGTTCTAAGTACGGCGCGCAACACTCGCAGGACTGGACTTCGCTTGCAGCGCATATCCCGGGTCTGAAAGTTTGTTTCCCGGCAACGCCTTACGATGCAAAAGGGTTGATGAATGCTGCATTACAAGGCTCCGATCCGGTTATCTTCTTTGAAAGCCAGCGTATATACGATATCGGCGAACAGTTCCACAAAGGCGGAGTCCCCGAAGGGTACTATGAAATACCGTTCGGAGAACCGGATATTAAACGCGAAGGAAAAGATATTACATTCCTCACGATCGGAGCAACCCTTTATACGGCGCTCAAAGCGGCCGAGAAACTGGAAAAAGAACACGGTATGAGCGTGGAAGTGATTGATGCGCGTTCACTTGTTCCGTTCAATTACGAAAAAGTACTTGCTTCAGTGAAGAAAACAGGGCGTATCGTAATAGCCGGCGACGCCACGGCGCGGGGATCATTCCTGAATGATCTGGCACGCAACATCACCGAACTCGCATTCAATGATCTGGATGCTCCTCCTGTTGTAGTAGGCTCGCGTAACTGGATCACGCCGGCTTATGAACTGGAATATGCATTCTTTCCGCAGGAAGAAAGTTTCCTTGACGCAATACATGAAAAAATCGTTCCTCTGAAAGGGTATGTTCCAACCTATAATTTTACCGATGCAGAACAGATTCGCAGACAAAAACTCGGAGTATAAAATGATGGGAGCGTACAATCAAATACCAAATGTAAATGCACACCTGCATACGCCATTTTCTTTCAGCGCGTTCGAAAAACTAACGGACGCGCTGGACAAGGCGTCTGACGAGGACGTCAAAATAGTGGGAATAAACGACTTTTATTCCATGGATGGTTATGAAGAATGGAATAAAGAGGCTATTAAGCGCCATCTCTATCCACTATTCAATATCGAATTTATCAGTCTTCAGAAAGAAGATCAGGATAACGGGATACGGGTAAACGATCCGAATAATCCCGGACGTACATATATCAGCGGAAAAGGCCTGCGTTGTCCGCCTGCATTAGGGGAACCATACGCATCGCAACTCGCCGATGTACGCGCCGAATCAAATGCGCAGGTAAAAGAAATGTGCCGACGGGTAAACGAACTCTTAACCGCTTTCGATGCGGGATTTACGCTCAGTTTTGACACGATCGAAAGGTTTCTGTCAAAAGGCCTTGTCCGCGAACGCCACCTGGCAAAAGCATTACGTATGTCGACTTGCATTCATTTCAAAAACGAGCCTGATGATATCAAAAATTTCTTTGAAAAAATATTCAACGGCAAAACGTTAAAATCCGGCATATTCGACTATGCCGGCGTGGAAAATGAAATACGGGGCAACCTGCTGAAAGCCGGCGGCGGCGCTTTCGTTCCGGAAGACCCCAAGGCTTTCCTTCCGCTGGACAACGTCCGCCAAATGATACTTGCAGCAGGCGGCATACCAACCTATCCGTTTCTTGCCGATGATGCAAACGGAGGCTTTACCGATTTCGAAAATGACATTGAAAAAGCAGCTGAAACACTTCAGCGACGCGGTATTTTTGCCGCCGAATTTATTACGACCCGAAACAGTATCGAAGCGCTCGAAAAATATGCCGGATATCTTCACAATAATGGATTTGTCGTAACATTCGGAACAGAACACAATACTCCGGCTATGGAACCGGTTAAACTCTCTGCACGAGGAAATACGCCTCTGACCGAACGACTGAAACAAATCAATTATGAAGGCGCTTGCGTCATTGCCGCTCATCAGGAACAGGTTCGTGACGGAAAACCGGGATATGTTGATGCAAAAGGCTTTGCAGACATGACAAATCGCAACCAATTCATTAAAGAAGGAGACAAACTGATACAAAAAGTAATTCTGTGATAAATTAAATAATGTACTCATGAAACGAACATGCAACCAACGGTCTTTTAGCGAAGCGTTAAAAAAACGGCTTGCGCCAAAGAGTTATGAACATGCTGTGAGTTCTATGTTTCCTTAGTGTTAAAAAATAAATACTGTACTCATGAAAGAAATAAAACAATTAATCGAAATATCACGCAAATATGGAAGCGACAGTCGCTACGTGATTGCCGGCGGCGGCAATACATCCTATAAAGATGATAAAAAAATATGGGTTAAAGCAAGCGGACATGCATTGGCAACCATTACCGAAGACGGATTTGCCGTACTTGATCGTCAAAAGTTAAACATTATATCCGAAAGGAAATACAGCGCCAATGCAGCCAAACGTGAAGAAGAAGTGAAAGAAGACCTGGCTGTAGCATGTATTACGAAAGACCGTCGTCCGTCAGTTGAAACATCCATGCATAACGCGATAGACTACGCCTTCATTGTACACCTGCACCCAACCGTTGTAAACGGATTGATGTGCAGCAAAAATGCCGAAACCGAAACCCGAAAACTGTTCGGAGATGAAGCGGTATATATCCCTTACACAGATCCGGGATATGTGCTTTTTAAAGAAGTGGAGACGCGTATCAACGATTATAAAAAGAAAAAGGGCAAGCATCCGCCTGTTGTATTACTACAAAATCACGGTATATTCGCAGGCGCCGATACGACAAAGGATATTGAAACAATATACAGAAACGTAATCAGTAAAATTGAGAAGAAAGCGGCTGTAAAACAGACTGCCAAAAGCGAAAAAATATGCGATTGCGTACAGGATACGATACCTGCCATACGAATGATGCTTAGCAGGCAAGGGGGACTGAAAACTTTGAAAATACGGAATAACAGTCGAATCGGAAAATTTGCTTCGTCCCAAAAAGAGTTCGACAAAATTGCAGCGCCTTTCACGCCCGACGTAATTGTGTACTGCAAATCAAAATATGTTTATCTGTCGGCAAAAGACAACGAAGATCTGCTGATGAAAGCGCAGAAAGAAATCGACTCCTATACAGAGAAAAACGGATATACGCCGAAAGTCCTGATTATCGAAGGAACAGGTCTTGTAGCGGTTGGCGACAATGCAGCCGGATGCGATATCATCCTCGACGTCTATGAAGATATGATGAAAGTAGCGGAAATTGCACAATCATTCGGAGGAGAACATCCGATGACACAAAAACAAATCAATTTTATTGATAACTGGGAAGTTGAAAATTACCGCCGCAAAGTAAGCGCCGGAAGCGCTTCCGGACGGGTAGAAAATAAAACCATCATTGTCACAGGCGCTGCACAAGGCTTTGGAGAAGGCATTGCAGAATGCCTGCTGAAAGAAGGCGCAAATATAGTGGTTGCCGACCTGAATGAAACTGTTGGTCTGGCCACAGCGGAAAGATTTCTCGGTTTATGCAAATCAAACCGAACTATATTCGTCAAAACGAATGTTTCCGATACAATCAGTCTGCGTAACCTTATTCATGAAACGGTTTGTAATTTCGGCGGACTGGACGTATTTATCAGTAACGCAGGCGTGCTTCGTGCAGGAGGGCTTGAAGAGATGACTCCGGAAGACTTCGAGTTTGTTACAAAAATAAATTATAACGCATATTTCTACTGTACCCGGGCAGCATCGCGCGTAATGAAACTTCAGAACAAATATGCTCCGGAATCATACTGCGACATCATCCAGATAAACTCAAAATCGGGATTGCGCGGTTCTAAGGCCAACTTTGCATATGCAGGAGGTAAATTCGGAGGCATTGGACTGACACAATCTTTTGCACTTGAACTGGCGCCGTTCCGTATCAAAGTAAACTCCATCTGTCCCGGTAATTTCTATGAAGGACCACTTTGGTCCAACCCTGAAAACGGACTTTTCAAACAATACCTGCATGCAGGCAAAGTCCCCGGAGCAAAAACAATCGAAGACGTCCGTAAATTCTATATGGATCAGGTTCCCATGCGTAAAGGCACAGGCCCTGAAGATGTGACAAAAGCGGCGCTTTACCTCATCGAACAGACTTGCGAAACAGGACAAGCGATCCCGGTAACCGGAGGACAGGTGATGCTTAGTTAAATCCGGTAACAATTAATCATTTTAAGTCTATGAAAACAAAAGCAGTCCGTTTATACGGAAAAAACGATCTTCGCCTGGAAGAATTTGAATTGCCGGCGATCAAAGACAATGAAATTCTGGCAAAAGTGATATGCGACAGTATCTGCATGTCGTCCTATAAAGCCGCCCATGAAGCAGATATACATAAACGCGTACCATCAGACACGGCACAAAATCCGGTCATAATCGGTCACGAATTTGCAGGCGAAATCGTTGAAGTCGGTAACAAATGGAAAAACCGGTTCAACCCCGGCGATAAGTTCTCGATACAACCGGCGCTTAATTATAAGGACGGCCCTGTAGGATTATTAAGCGCGCCCGGATACTCATACCAATACATAGGAGGCGACGCTACTTATGTTATTATACCAAATGAAGTGATGGAAAACGACTGCCTGTTGCATTATACAGGCAACGGTTTTTATCCGGCCTCTTTATCCGAACCGTTATCCTGCGTAATCGGAGCCATGCATGCAAATTACCATACCGAACAGGGCTCATACATACACTGTATGGATATAAAGGAGGAAGGCAACATAGCAATCCTTGCAGGCGTAGGTCCTATGGGACTTGCAGCTATAAACTATGCCATCCACCGCACCGACAGGAAGCCTAAATTACTTATTGTAACCGATATAGATCAATCAAGATTAGATCGCGCGGAGCTTTTATACAGCCCCGAAGAAGCGGCAAAAAACGGCATTGAACTCAAATATATCAACACGGGGAAAATGGAAAATCCTGTCGCAGCGCTTAAAAACCTTACCAAGGGATACGGATATGACGACGTATTTGTTTTCGCGCCCGTCGTTCCGATTATTGAACAGGCAGATGAACTTCTTGCCGTCGACGGATGCCTGAACTTCTTCGCCGGTCCGGCAAAAACGGACTTTAAGGCCCCGTTTAATTTCTATAATGTGCATTACGCAAGAACGCATATTGTAGGAACAAGCGGCGGAAATAATGACGACATGGTAGAAGCGCTCGATATGATGAGCAAAGGACTCGATCCGGCAGGGTTAGTAACGCATATCGGAGGGATAAATGCGGTTATTGACACAACGATGAATCTCCCCCATATACCGGGTGGAAAGAAGCTCATATACACACATATAGACATGCCGCTGACCGCTATAAGCGACTTTGAAGAAAAAGGCAAAAGCAATCCCGTATATGCAGCAATGCATAAACTCTGTGATGCTAATAACGGACTATGGAGCGTTGATGCCGAAGATTACCTGCTTGCCAACGCAGATAAACTGTAAAACTCTAAGAATATGATCGGAATCCGGCCGGATGGCGAACACCCCAAGCCGGGATGTTCGAAATCCGGTCGGATCGCAAATCAACTGATTAGACTTTCTCCGCATATCCTGTTATTTTATGCTGCCGGATTCCCTACTTTTCCCATGAAAAGAATCGTCCCGGTAGAGCGTTCCAGAATCATGAAGAGGAATGGCCGGTCGGCGCGAAATACTTTCGGGACGACAACCTCGCCGGGACCGGACGACCCTAACATACCTATTTCCGTCACAGCGGCGGCTTCCGTTCCTTTTTCATCCACCTGGATATACGTTTTCTGCGTCACGCGTCCAATAAAAAAGTTTCCATTGGCGATATGCGGAAATTCCGCTTTGTCGCCGCAGGTAATCGCCATCCCCATTTTGATCAGCATGTCTCTCACGTCCTGATTTTTATATTCAATTTTGAATTTCGGAACGTACAGATTCACCATGAACCGCCCCCCGCCGGCTATACATTGCTCCCAGTAGCCCGGCGCGGCCAGTCGCGCCGTCATTTCGCCGATGTCGACGTTTTCGTTCGGGAGGACAAAATACATGGAATACGCTCCATTGCCGTAAGGAACGGATGCGTAGGACAGGTATGCGTCTTCGTAATAAGACAATTCCTGCTCTTTGTTCATCAGGTCGACTTTTATTTTGCTGCCGTTTTCGCGGGTGAAATCCTGTTTCTTCGTTTTTGAAGCGTCAAAGTGATCGCTCCAGTTGCCTTTGAAATACAGGGCGTTCAGAATTTCGACATCGGTCAGATCTTTCAGCATATCTTTTATCAGGCCGTTGGTGTTGTCTTCGCACCATTGGTTGACGATGGCGACGGCTTCGTTCATCGGAGAATAATCCAGGCCGGTAACCGGCGCATCGAACCAGGTTTTGCTGAGGTCGGCGAACTCGCTCTTGATCGTAACCTTATCTTTGTCGTACCAGACGGAGTTGGCTATTGCCAGCGTCAGCGTGGGGTCGGTGGCGAGCAACGCTTCTTTCAGTTTTTTGTAATAAGCGTTCACATCCCCGTCGGAAAAATCTTTCATGCCCAGCACGTCTTGCATCTCTTGCTTCGTTTTTCCTTCGGCGCCGTTTCTCAGTACGCCCAGCGCCATGTTCAAACTGAACGGAGAGACAAAGATGTTTTCTTTCTTTTCGGCGTCATAGACCGTCGAGAAGAATTTCAAGGCAAAATCCTGCCCGTCGCTCGTCATGACTGCTTCGCTTGCCGTCAGTTCAATGTTTATCGGCTCGGTGAGGATGACCGGTTCTTCGGGCGCCGGCTCGCCTCCGCTGTTTTCGCACGACGCGAACAGGAAGACGCTCAAACTAAATAATAAAATAATCTTTTTCATATCTGTAAAATTTAAAATTGATTGAAAAAATTGCCGCATCAAAAGCAGATACGATCGATCCTGTTGATTTTCCTAATCGACGAGCGCTTTTTCTACGCGCGCTCTTTGAAGATAATTTATTAACATACAATTTCTAAGGAGCGACTATTTAGTTCTATTCAGACAAAAATGTATTAATATACGAGATCCATTCCTTACTACTCCATGTTATGACATCTTCGCTTATGGCCGAAGCATAATTTATCCGTATTGTAAAGGTGGACGTCGTATTGTAATTATTGCCTAATGCATTTTTCTCCAAAGCTGCAGCAGCTCTTAAATAATCCCTCATATCATATGCAATATAATAGGGATAATTAACTGTATTTTTGCTGCCTTCGTTTGTCTTCGTCGCACGAACAAACAAGTCGTAATAGCGTTTACCGCCTGCTTCCGCAGGCATCATTGTTTCCGAATCATAAGATAAATCCCAACTCAATGTTAAATCTTCCGGTTGACTCACAACATGCGTAATATACATATAGTCGCTATAAAACCCGTTTATACCTCCATAATCCGTATAAAACGGATTGCTTACCGCAACCTCGTTCATTAGCGCTTCAGCCGTATCAGTAAAAGAATAATTCAAATAGTTTTTATCAAATTTTTGATATCCATCAAGCGACGCCGTATAATATCCATTAGTCGCAACCACGTTACTGGAATTTTCCGCTAAATCAAAATCTACCTCATAATAAAGACAAAGACAATCTCCCAGTTGCAAATCCCCATTGCTAACCATAGAACTAATTTCAGGAGTATATATTTCTCCGCCTGTCGTTTTTGACACAGTAACGAGACTTTTACTGCCAAAATCTATCACTCCTAATCCGCTATACGAAGATACGTTACCGCTACCGCTCAAACAGGAAGTAAATCCTGTTATGCCGAAAAGCATAATGACAAAATATAAACTGTTTCTTTTCATCTTTAGACTTGTTTATTTCCAAAATCTTCAATAACTTCCCGATAATCAGGTTCGCTAAGCAAATCCTCTGACTGATTACTACAAGCAAAACTCACAAAAGCCGACAATAATAAATAAATCTTTTTCATAAATTTCTGTTTTTAAATTAATTATACTTTTTTTTTAACTACAAACCGAATAACATTATTTCAAACGAATAATCCATAATAAAAAACAATTTTATATTTTAACCATTTAAAGTCGTAAATGTAAAACTATATTTTCCAAATTAAAAAAAATTGAAACACTTATTTTAGAATCCTAAGCGTATTCCTGCCTGCAAAGATACGTTAAAAGGTTTATCCGATCGAATTGTTTCAATTTCGCTGCCATTATCAAAATAGTAAGAAGCTCCGGCCTCCGCATAAACATTTATAAATCTCCATATCGGATAAGCCGTTCCGGCGCGCGTATTAACGGACCATAAAGGAGTTTTCATCCGGACATTTTCACTCTCTTTGGCTTTCAGGTTTTCCACAGTCACGGTTTTCTTTAATTTACCCGCTACATTAAATTCGTACATCCCTCCCGCCGACGCATAAAACTGAAAGCGATTCCATTCTGCAATCTTATAGGATATCGATAAAGGAACTCCCATGTAGTGAAGATTCTGTTTCCAGTCTGCAATATTGCCCTTATTATCATAATAACGTCCCTCCGACCTGAGTAAAGTGTATACGACGCCGCTCTGCAATGCCCAACGATCAGTAAGAAAATAACTTACGCCCAGACCTCCCGATACAGGCGCTTTATATTTAACCTTTCCCGGCAAATCGTCAGAGTCATAATCATTTACTTCATCAGTATGTTTATCGGATTTTAGAACAAAATTTCGCAATTTAATAATGTTGCCGCCAAACATATATTCATCGCTATTGTTTAGCAGTCCGGAATAAGGTTCCACCCCGAAACTTCCGGAGGTTGAGTTTACGGCATAACCTCCTCCTCCCATACCAAAGCCCCAACGTCGACGTTTTATCCCGATTTCCGGAGAAGTTTCGGCAAAAAGCGATTTTTCCGATACCATTTCCTCCGGTTTTATTTTCTGATATCCATACAAAATCTCTTTCTCTATCGTTTTAATATCCGGGTCCGGGTCCGGTATATTTTTTATGACCGGATGGCTATCGCCAACAGATAGCAACCTCATTCGCACCGGAGGCTCTTCGAGCAATTCGGATTTTACTTCACGCCCCCTCCTCTCCTCTTTAACAGAAGATTTTGACGAATGATCAGATGCGTCTTCAGTATGGTTATCAACCGGTTTTTCAACATATCCTTCAGACTTATCAACCGGATTTACCGCTTTTTCAACAATATCTTCACTTCCTCCGGCAGCATATTGAGTAGATTCTTCAACAACAACTATTTGATCTGACGCCTTATCATTATCCGAATAAAAATAGATGCCTCCGACAGTCAATAACACTGCTACAGCCGCAGCGGCGGCAATATAATTATATGTACGATAAGGATTAAACCGAACGGTCTTTCCTCCGGATACTTTAGCAGATATGATATCCCAGTCATCCGGATTTGTATCCGACTCAAAATCATATATTTTTGAACGGATTATATCTTCCCACTTCCCTCTTTCTTCTTTCATCTGGTACAACTCATTTTTTTAGAATCATTTTCTGGAGTATTTTGCGTGCGCGCATATATTGCGAACGCGACGTACTCTCCGATATATTTAGTTTATAGCCTATCTCCTTATGAGAATATCCTTCAATAGCAAACAGATTAAATACCGTCCGGAAGCCATCCGGCAGCGATCGCACATACATCATTATTTCCTCTGATGAAATCGCTGTTGCTGCAGATTCGTCCGGTATCTCTGCATAATCAATCTCATTAATATCGTCTGCATTCCTCAGCACATCATTTTGACGCAAACGCTCCAATGCGCAATTTACAAAAATTTTCCGCACCCAACCATCAAACGAGCCTTCGCCCATATACTTACAGATATTGGAGTACAACTTAACGAAGCCATCCTGCATCAGATCGCGAGCATCTTCCGGATCTTTCACATAGCGGAGACACACAGTCATCATCCGGTGGGAATACTTATCATACAAAGCCTTTTGAGCCCTCCTGTCGCCATTAATACAACCTTCTATCAGTTGTTTTTCGTTCATTGTCATCACATACGTTCCATTATCATGATGCATTCTTTATCAAAAACGTTGCACAAGATTATTTTTTATTTTCCGACAAGCGACAAAGATAGGAAAATATAGAAAATCCAAAGCCATCTTCCACCATACTCGTTTCATATTATTAAAATTCACTTTTCGCTCCGGGTCGCGCATTCGTTTACAGAATGCATTATTTATACGAACATTGAATCCGCTTCCCGCCGATAAATAACTACCGGTTTACTAAACGGCGCTAAATAAAAATAAGTTCTACTAATTTTGTATTCCCCTCGCCGTGCATTATCTTTGCTGCTCAAAAACAACTTATCATTATGGATTATGGCAGAGAATACAATTCGGGAAGAAAATAAAAAGAGTTTGAACTTTATTGAACAGATAGTGGAAAAAGACTTGGCTAAAGGCCTGAATAACGGACGTATTCAAACTCGTTTTCCGCCGGAACCAAATGGTTATCTTCACATCGGACATGCAAAAGCCATCTGTCTGGATTTTGGCGTCGCCCAACGTTACGGCGGCACATGCAATCTGCGTTTCGATGATACCAATCCGACAAAAGAAGAGGTTGAGTATGTAGACTCAATACAGGAAGATATCCAATGGCTCGGTTTTCAGTGGACCGGCATATATTATGCATCCGATTATTTTCAACAATTGTTTGACTTTGCCGTGCGTCTTATAAAAAGTGGAAACGCGTATGTTGATGAACAAACGGCCGAACAGATATCAAAACAAAAAGGTACGCCCACGCAACCGGGAGTCGATAGTCCTTTCAGGAATAGACCGGTCGAAGAAAGTCTCGATCTTTTCAAAAAGATGAATGAAGGAGCGTTCGAAGAAGAAACCATGACGCTTCGTGCAAAAATAGATATGGCTTCGCCGAATATGCACTTCCGCGACCCGATTATCTATCGTATCATTAAAACTCCGCATCACCGTACCGGAACAACCTGGAACGTTTACCCGATGTATGATTTTGCACACGGACAAAGCGATTATTTTGAAGGCGTTACACACTCTTTATGTACTCTTGAATTTGAAGTGCACCGTCCTCTTTACGATCATTTTATAGATTTACTGACTGAAGAAACAGACAAGAACTGCGACGATGGATTTGATAAAAATAAAGTTTATGATAATTACCGTCCCCGTCAAACGGAATTCAACCGGTTGAACCTGACATACACAATGATGAGTAAGCGCAAATTACTTCTGCTTGTAAAAGAAGGTCTCGTAAACGGATGGGATGATCCGCGAATGCCGACGATTTGCGGATTTCGCAGACGGGGATTCACGCCGGCGTCCATCCGGAATTTCATCAATATGATAGGATATACCAAATATGACGGCACAATTGATATAGCGCAGTTGGAATATGCGATAAGAGAAGATCTGAATGCTACGGCAAAACGCGTAGCCGCCGTCATAAATCCGGTGAAGTTGGTAATTACGAACTATCCGGAAGGTCAGGTAGAATTGTTTGACTCTGTAAATAATCCGGAAGATCTTTCGGCCGGAACACACAAAATAGCCTTTTCACGCGAATTATATATCGAAGCGGATGATTTCATGGAAAATGCTCCTAAAAAGTATTTCCGCCTTACTCCGGGACAGGAAGTCAGATTGCGCTGCTCTTACATTGTAAAATGTACGGGATGTAAGAAAAACGATGCAGGAGAAGTGATTGAAGTATACGCCGAATACGATCCTGAAACGAAAAGCGGAATGCCCGAAAGTAGCCGCAAAGTAAAAAGTACGATACACTGGGTCTCGGTACAACATGCCATTCCCGCCGAAGTGCGTTTATATGACAGGTTATTCATCGTTGAAAACCCTTTGGAAGAAAAAGACAAGGATTTACGCGAATTATTAAATCCCGATTCGCTGAAAATCCTTACAAATTGCTACGTAGAAGAAGAATTGATAGATGCAAAACCTTATGATCACTTTCAGTTTCAACGTATCGGATACTTTAATGTAGATCCGGACAGTAAAAACAGAAAACTTATTTTCAACCGCACAGTATCCCTGAAAGATACATGGGGTAAAATTAAAAATAAATAATTTGCGGAAAAATTAAAGCAATTACATATAAATCTTTAAAAAACGCATACTTACGCCAAAACTTAGCGTATTAAAAGCAATGTGAAATAGGTTTAATTTATAAGTAAAGATACATAATTAAAATTTGTGATTAAGAATGGATGATATTTCACTTTTGTTGGAACGATTTTTGTCAATGAAAAAAAACGGTTTGGTTTCATATTTTGACGTAGATGAAATTATGGCCCTTATTGACTATTTTATAGAAAAAGATGACACGATAAATATGAATATTGTCATTGAACTGGGATACGAGCTACATCCTGATGATACCGGTTTTAAAATCGCTTTGTGTAAAACGTTGGCTTCGATGGAAGATTTCGACTCTGCGATAAAACTAATCGAAGAAATTAATATCAAATGTAATAAAGACATTGATATGATCCGTCTTGAATGTTACTGCGAACTTGGCAGATACGATGAAGCGGTCCGGTTTATAGATGATTTAACGGCAAAAAGCTGCCCCTATCTTGAAGACGCCATAGCCCATATGGCATGCGTGCTTAATGATATCGAGAAGTATCTGGAAAACGCTTATCTCTTTATTCAGCATGCATTAACCATGTTTCCCGATAATTTCATGTTAAAATCGGAATTGTGTTTTAATCTTGAACTGCGCGGATACACGAAAGAAGCGATGGCTCTTTGCCGGAAACTAATCGATGAGGACCCTTATTCAGCCGAAACATGGTACATGCAAGGAAGATTGTATTCGACATGTGCAGACTTTGAAAAGGCCATAGACTCGCTTAATTTCGCAATGACCTGTGTAGGCGACAATCAGGAGTTGGAATATGATATAAAACTCATGAGAGCATTCTGTCTGTATAAAAACGAGAGTTATGACGAGGCTATCCGTTGTTACAAAGAAATGTCGTCGGACGATTTAGTCAACTCGCAGGTAGATCCGTTTTTGGCAAAGTGTTACATGAGTGTAAACGAGTATGAAAAAGCATACCATATTCTGAAACGCGTAATCGGATGTAGAGTGATTAACGACGACGTTTCGTTTTATGGTAATTTTATCTATTGCTGCATAGAAACAGAACGAGAAGAAGAAGCGGTAGAAGCATTGAGGGTTGCTTTAAAGCGCTTTCCGCACAGCATACTTGACTACCTTTTTTCCACATTAAATATCATAAAAAAACAGAAAGCCGATTGGTATACCGGAAAAGAAGACGTTATTTATCCGGGTGAACTGGTTCGAAAATACCTCAGTAGCAATATACATGATAATTAACATGAACAGAACGTTTAAAGACTATGCATTAATTGCAATTAAAGGAATAGGAATGGGAGCAGCCGACGTCGTTCCGGGCGTCTCCGGCGGAACAATTGCCTTTCTTGTCGGTATATACGAAGAACTTATAGACTCCATAAAAAGTATTAACGGGTCGTCGTTAAAGCTATTTCTATCATTTAAATGGAAAGATTTCCGGAAAGCCATAAACGGCAATTTTCTGTTATCCCTTGTTCTGGGAATAGGTATAAGCGTATTTTCACTTGCCAAATTGATCACGTATCTTCTTCTTGTGTATCCCATTCTTGTATGGGCTTTTTTCTTCGGCTTAGTACTTGCATCCACATGGATTGTTGTTCGGGATGTGAAACAGTGGAACCGGAAAACTATCCTTAGCTTCATTACAGGAGCCGTATTAGCTTTTTATATAACAATGGCCACTCCGGCTAAAACGCCGGATGACTACTGGTTCATATTTATTTGTGGCGCAGTAGCAATTTGTGCAATGATACTTCCCGGCATATCCGGAAGTTTTATACTGGTACTGCTTGGTAAATATTTTTTCATTATGGAAGCGGTAAAATCGTTTAATATACCGGTTCTTTCAATTTTCATCTGTGGCATGATCATCGGTATAACATCATTTTCACGCATACTGTCTTTTGCCTTGCATCGTTTCCACAATATAACCATAGCCGTACTATCCGGATTCATGCTTGGCTCTCTTAATAAAGTATGGCCATGGAAAAGAGTGACGGAAACCTGTACGGACAGTCTTGGGAATAGTAAGCCGCTCGTCGAAGCAAACATTTTTCCGGATCAACTCCTGTGGGAAGCAACAGGAATAGCGATATTAGGGTTTGCCATCATTTATTTTATTGATAAATTATCCAAAAAGAAAAATATCGGTTAGTTTTTCCGTTATACCTGTTTTTCATTTAATATTTGGATAACGA
>JAIROL010000035.1 GCA_031257565.1 Tannerella sp.
ACCTGGAAGCGGGCGCCTATACGAAGAAACAGCTGTTTACGTACGACAAGTACCGGGACGCTATTCTTACCGAACGGAGCGTCCTGTCCGACGCGGAACGGACAGGGATGGAGAAAGGAATTGAGAAAGGAATAGAGAAAGTGGCTGCCGCCTGTCTGAAAAAGGGGATGTCGCTCGAAGACGTCACTGAACTGACCGGCCTGACGGCAGACGAAATCCGCAAGTTGCAGTAAATCGGAGAACACAGCCCAAACCGGAAGTCTGAAGTCACTGGTAAAAAAGACCGGTTTGTGGATGCAGGAGTGCATTTTGCGGAAAGTCCGGCCGGATAAAGACATCAACGGCCGCATACGCGCTTTTTCGGGCAACCTGATTACATCAACGCTTTGGTAGAATCGTACCTGTTTTACAAGGTAAAGCGTTTCGTTAAATATTATTTCAACAAATTATTTGGTAAATAAAAAATATTTGATTACATTTGCCGGACAATTTTGAAAGCAATTCACAATAAGGATTATTCCGTTGTGAAAACATTTAAGGCGGGCTTCATAGCTCGCCTTTTTATTTAAGCATCAACGAATTAGACAATAAAACCCGCTTGTTTTCTTTTGCGGGTAACAAACGGGTAACAAACGGGTAACAAAATTGACAGAAAACCGTATTTTGTGGTTTTATTTTGCCGTTTTCACAAACTCATTAAAAAGGTATGAATGGAATTGGAGAGATGTAAATATCTATATATGAGATATTTACATCTTACAGGGCGGTAAGTTGGGTTAATTTCCTTCCATTATTTTTTCGACATTGAGTCTGTCGGAGCAGAAATAAAGGAGGATTCCACGGAAGAGAAGGAAGATGATAAATGCGATCCATAAGGCGTCGTTTCCGAGAAAAGGGGATAATGCATAGAAGCCGACGAAAAATAATGCGGTGGCAATGAATACGGTGTTGCGTAAGAGTTTGGTTTGAGTTGCGCCGATCATGATTCCGTCGATCATAAATGGAATGCATCCGACGAGCGGAACGGCGACTATCCAGCCGATGAATTTTCCGGCAGAGGCTATGATCTCGTCCGATGAAGAGAATATCATCAGTATTTCTTTCCACGCTATGACATATACAAATACGAATAATATGCCGATCATCACCGCCCAGAACAGGAGTTTGTTAATGAAACGTTTCAGGAGGCATGCATTTTTTTCGCCGACAAAGCGTCCGGTCAGGGATTCTCCGGCATAGGCGAAGCCGTCGGACATGTAGGAGAATAGTGTGAATAATTGCATCAATAGCGCATTAGTTGCGAGTATGGCGTCGCCGAAACGCGCTGAAGCCGCTGTGAAGAATGTGTATACAATAACAACAAATGCGGAGCGCAGGAAGATGTCTTTGTTGATATGAAGGAAGTGGATGACAGGCTTTAGTCGCAATGATTCTTTTATATCAAAATATTGAATGTATTCGCGATATTTGATAAGTAGCATAATACATGAGATCAGGAGGCCGGTATATTGCGCCAGAACGGTACCCCATGCTATCCCGGCAATTCCCATATTCAGATTGAATGCAAAAAATACGCTGAAAGCCGCATTTATTATGACGGATATGACGGATATAGCCATCGGGATCTTGGCGTCCTGCATACCGATGAACCAGCCCTGTATGGCAAATAGAGTGATCGAGGCCGGTACTGCCCAGATACGTGCGAATAAATATTCGCCCGCCAACGCCTGAACTTTATCGCTTCCCTGCATGACATGCAAAGAGAAGCTCCCTATCGATTTCCGGAAAATAACCAGTATAAATGCGAGAATGAAAGCCAGCCAGCAGGAACGTATCAGCATATTGGCACATTCTTTTTTCTGTCCTGCGCCGAAGGCCTGCGCGGTGATGCCGCTTGTGCCCATACGCAGAAAAGAGCAGTTCCAGTAAATGAAGTTAAAGATGGTCGTTCCGATAGCCAAAGCAGCTATATTCGTATCGTCGCCGAGACGTCCGGCTATGGCGACGTCTACCATTCCCAACATCGGTATGATGATATTGGAAATCATATTGGGAATGGCAAGTCGCAGTATTTCTCTATTTATTTCTGACGTATTCATAAACGGTTCTATAGCAGCAACTCCCAGTCGCCGACATTCAGCCACCGGCCGAATTTATATCCGACTTCCTTGAATTCGGATACCTGTCTGAATCCGATTTTTTCGTGAAACTTTATACTTGACGGATTCGGAATAGCAATGCATGCGATAATAGCATGAAATGATTTTGCCCGTAGTTCGTCGATCAGATTTTCCATCAGCATCCTGCCAATACTTTTACCCTGAAAGGCAGTATTTATGTAAACCGTCGATTCTACGGTACGGCGATAGGCTTCCCTCTTTTTCCATAATGAAGCATAGCAGTATCCGACCACTTTTCCGGATTCTTCATATACAAGATATGGGTATTTTTCGGTTATGACGGATATCCTGTCGCGCATTTCTCCGGTTGAAACAGGATTTGTTTCAAAGGTGATTGTTGTATTTTCAACGTAATGATTGTAAATCATCGCAATATCATAAGCATCTTCCTGACCGACTGTTCTTATCATATAAGAATCATTTAATTGTTCGGGGCGATTTTAAATCCGATATTTTTTAATGACTCCAGAGTTTCAGCATTTACGTTTTCCGGTTTGATTGTGAAGTTTTTAAATTCACGCCGTATCCAGTATCCGCCGCGTTGTTCTTCGAATGTTTCAGGCGAGTTCTTCAACCGCTCGCTGTCTTCCCAAATAGGATAGGCGTGTGTGACGGCTTCGTATATGACCTGTTCATTATTTTTCCCGGTTCCATCCAGTGAAAAGATGGTTGCCATGGGAGGCAGAGGGATGGATTCGGGGTACCAGTCTTTCAATAGATGCAATCCGAAAAAGGAACAGAATTCGTATACGCAGGTAGCTGTTCCGTTTGCTTTGCCGTCGGAAGAATAACCTGCTATATGTGGCGTTCCGATAAAAGCGTCCGCAAGTAATGATACTTCAGGGAAGGGCTCGCCTTCCCATACGTCAAGGATATAGCCGGATAACTTTGTTTTTACGGCATGTTTCAGGGCCTCGGAATCTACTGCCGACCCACGCGAGGTATTGATAAATACCGCGCCGTCCTTCATTCGGTTGTAAAACTCGCCGGAGGCCAGATGATAAGTGGGGTAAGGAGCTTCTTTTGTCAAAAGCGTATGACATGTAACGATGTCGCTCTCGGCGAGTAATTTGTCTAACGGGGTAAACGCTTCCGTTCCTTCCCGATCGGCTCTCGGAGGGTCGTTCAGTAATACGCGCATACCAAGCGCTCCGGCTGCGCGGACGACCTTGCTGCCGACATTACCAACGCCAATAACGCCTAACGTCAGTCCGGAGAATTTGAGGTTTTGTTTGTGAACCCATGTTGCGATTGCCGCTGTCATGTATTGCTGAACGGACCAGGAATTGCAACCTGGCGCGTTTACCCAACGGATACCCGCCGCATCGCAATAATCAGTATCAATGTGATCATAGCCGATAGTAGCCGTGGCAATCAGCTTCACCCGACTGTTTTTGAGTAATGATTCGTCGCATCTGGTCCGGGTACGCGTAAAGATCGCATCGGCGTCTCTTACATCTTCCGCCGAGATCTTTGCGCCGGGCAGGTAAATAATATCTGTGTATGGTTCCATAACTCCTTTCAGAAAAGGAATTTTATCGTCTGCAATAATTTTTAATCGTCGCATCTTTTTGCTTTGTTATTGGAGTCAGGGCGCAGGCGCAAAACGGTTTTATACCTGCGAGATGATTCCGGTAAAAAATCCCGGTTTACGGGCAGGCGGGGTATTATTATTTAAATCGTTCCCTGTAAGCCCATAGCCCCAGCGCCGGATTCGATATATAATATATTTCTTCTCCATCGACCATATTCCAACCGTCTTTCAACTTGTCCGGATTGTATTTTTTCATCATGTCACCGAGATCCGCATAGTTGAAACCTACGCTTTCAATCTCTTCCCGGGTCAGGCGTCCGGGGCAATATGTAATTCTAAACCTGCCTTCGGATGTGCCGTGAATGAGATGGGCAGCTACGCCGAGGTTATTCCGAAGGTCATCATTTTCTTTTACATATTTCAGGACCTGAGGAGTATGAACATAGCCGTATTTGCGAATCAGTTTGTCGTTTATCGGGTCCTCGCCGAACTGGTGCAGGCCCGGCGCGAGTACGATCAGTTCGCCGTCGTCGGCAATGGCCATGCGCGTACGATAGATGCTCTTGTTTCCGAGCCACGTACTGCGGAATTCTTCCGGATCAAGGAACACGACCACTTTTTTCATCTCACGGTCCATCATCCGGAAATTTGTTTCAAGCGATAGTCCGGCTGCCTTTTCAAAGCATTCAAAGTCGTCGCCAATATACAGTCCGCGCATTTGCAATCCGTCTTCGCCTTCGGATATAACCGTTTGAATATAAACGATCGGAAGGTCGGCGGCAAAATTATCCGAGGCGTAATTCAGTACTTTGCGTACAGGGCCGGAAGCCCGTCCCATGATGCGTTCCATCCCGTAAGCCGCTCCGATAAAATGGCTTTTGTTGATACATTCCGAGCCGCCTACGCCTACGAAGATATTTTTGTTGTAGTTTGCCATACCGATTACTTCGTGCGGGACAACTTGTCCAAGAGACAGAATAAGGTCATATCCGCCTTCGGGAAGCATACGGTTTACCTGTATGGGTATCGGATAATCAACGACGCCTCCGGACACCTCTTTCACATACTCTCCGGGTACAGTTCCGATAGTGACTATATCTTCGCGCCAGTTATGTACGCGGAATAACGATTTGGGGACGCCGGGAAACATTTTTTCTATTTCCGTATCTATCATTTTAAAATGCGTTCCCAATGCGGGAAGAATATCTGTCAGTCGTTCGCCGTAATACTCGTAAGCATATTGTACCAATTCGCCTGCACGCGAGTGAAAGCGTGTAAAATCGGGCGGTATGGCCAGTATTTTTTTACGTGGTCCCAGACGGTCGAATGTCTCAAAAAGCGCCTTTTTAATTTCATCGCGCCCGAATGCTTTTGACGGCGCTCCTTGTTCGTAATACAACATATTTGCTCAATATTTACCTTAATACTCTCGCATTTCCATTCCAGATACTCCATACCTGGTCCTCGTCGGCCGGTTGCCCGTAATCTGTCAGGGATGTGGTTGCAAGCGCTCCTGTCGCCCATCCGAACTGAGGCCATTTTTCAGGCGCCCAGCCTTTGAGTATGCCGTAAAGAAGGCCTCCTACAAATCCGTCCCCGCCGCCTATGCGGTCAAGTACATGGATCGGTCTTGGTTCGATCACATGCCAGTTTTCTCCTTCGAGCATGATTGCGCCCCACAAATGGTTGTTTGCGCTTATAACTTCGCGTAATGTCGTAGCAAAAACGGAGGCGTTCGAGAATGATTCTTTCACATTCCGGATCATACCTTTAAAGTTTTCTATTTTAGATGCGACGTCTTTGCCTCCGGCTTCAGGTCCCTCGACGCCAAGACACAGTTGGAAATCTTCTTCATTACCTGCCAGGATATCCGATATCGAAGCTATTTCCGTAAAAATATCACGGAGTTCTTTTTCACGCCCTTTCCAGAATGAAGCGCGATGATTTAAATCGAAAGATATCTTTGTCCCGTATTTTTTAGCGGCGCGTGCAAGTTCGAGACAGAACCGGCTCGTCTCTTCCGACAGAGCTCCGATAAGTCCCGAGAGGTGAAGTATCTGCACTCCTTCCTGTCCGAATATACGGTCGAGGTCGAAATCCTTTACATTGAGGGTACGTCCGACTTCGCCGCTACGGTCGTTCCATACGCGCGGACCACGTGAACCGAAACCGCTGTCTGCAATATTTATCTGATGGCGGTATCCCCAGGGGCCGCCCTGTTCGACGTCTTTCCCTTCGTATCCAATATGGCGGCTGCGCAGGTTGTCTTTGATAAATTGTGCAATAGGGCTACCTTTTACAAAGGTGGTTAATACTTTGACGGGAAGTCCCAGATATGCGGGTACATTCGCAACGTTTGTTTCAGCGCTTGTTGCCTGCATGAACAGGTTATTGCTGGTATGTACAGGCTGTCCCTGCGCTACCGGCGTCAGGCGTATGCCCATGCTTGTAGGGACAACAAGCGACCATTCATAATTTTCTTTCAGTTCCATATTTTATTTATTTTATCGCTTTTAAATTATATTGAGAACGCGTCGAAGCCGCCGTCGATGGGAATGACGGTTCCCGTAACAAAAGCGGAGGCGTCGCTTGCAAGCCATTGTATCGTACCGAGCAATTCTTCCGGTTGGCCAAGGCGCCGGAATGGGGTGTGCGCAACGATTGTTTGGCAGCGATCACTCGGGGTACCGTCCGGATTAGTCATTAAAGCGCGGTTCTGTTCTGTCAGGAAAAAGCCCGGGGCGATTGCGTTAACACGCAATCCTTCACCGAATTTTATCGCAAGCTCGCCTGCCATATATTGTGTGAAATTGTTGATGGCGGCTTTTGCGGATCCGTAACCTGCAACGCGCGTTAACGGGCGTAATGCGGATTCCGATGATACGTTTATGACGCTTCCTTTTTTCTGTTCGACCATCGCCCTGGCAAATACAATGGTCGGGATCACTGTTCCAAAGAGATTCAGATCGACTACTTTGCGGAATGCTTCAATATCCAGGTCGAAGAATGTTTTATCGGGTGGAATGGTAGCCCCCGGCATATTTCCTCCGGCAAGATTGATCAGTACGTCAATGCTTCCGAAAGTATTCAGAATCGTCCTGCAGTTCTGCTCAAGCATTTCCCTGTCGAGCACATCGGTTTTCAGAAACAAAGCCTGACCTCCGTCTTTTCTGATTTCTCCTTCCAGCCCTTTTCCTGTTTCTTCATTACGGGCAAGAATGATTACTATCGCCTTTTCTTTTGCCAGATGTCTGGTTATGCTGCCGCCCAACACGCCTGTTCCTCCCGTCAGGACAATGACCTTGTCTTTTACGCTGAATAGATTTTTTTCCATGATTTTATATGTAGTTATTATAATAATTAATATTTTCCTTAATGAGTATATCGATCGGCATATAGTTCATTTTTGTCGCTGTTTGTTGCAGAACCAGATGATAGAATAAAGCTTTTACGCTATTGTATCCCTGTACTTCGGGTCGCTGTGCAATCAGGTGGGATACGATTCCGTTTTTCAGGAATTTGATGTTGGCCTCTATTGCATCGTATCCTATAAGAAAGAAGTTATTTTCTTTATGTTTCATGAAGTATTCTGCCGGAATGTGTACGCGGGAGTTAAAAATGATGCCTGCACGCGCTCCCGGATACTCCTTCAATTCTTTCTCCATGCAGGTATCAAGGAGTTTTTCATTGTGTTCGGGCGTTTCAGCCGGTATACTTACAGGGAATATACTCCCTTTATGATTTACTCCTGAGAGGTAACTGCGGAATCCTTTTTCACGCGCCGATACTTGTGTGGAGTCTACGGACCCTTTGCTTATAATATTGAATAACAGAATGTTATCATTTATTTTTATATTTTCGGATAGTAGCCGTCCGCCGATATATCCGGATCGGTATGAGTCCGTGCCATAGTATGCAATACAGTTTGTATTTTCAATATATGCATCAATGAAGATATATGGAATTTCTTTCCGATCAAGCCATTGGGTAAATTCAAATGTGCTCTCTTTAAACAGAGTTGCTATGATGACCCCTTCATAATCTTCCTGCTTTACCTCCTCGACTAAAGTATCGAAGCTGATTTTATCATACTGATTAAAAAATTTGCATTGAATTTTTAGATGGTAATCGGAAAACTCCTGCTCAGCCTTGTCAATTCCTTTACTGACTTCCGACCAGTATTCTCCGGAAACGAATGAAGGAATGAGCGTCATTATACGACAAGCTTTCTTTGAAGCCAGGGAACGTGCAATCAGGTTCGGCTGATAATCAATTTTTTTAAGCGTTTTTTTCACCTTTTTCAGCGCTTCCTCCGAAACGCGCCCTCTGTTATGTAGCACACGATCGACTGTCCCTGCCGATACGCCTGCCATAGTTGCAATATCTTTGATACGATAATTTTTCATATTCATATTGTTTTGTGTGCGCACACATGCGGCTCGCAAATATAGATATTGTTTTTTTAAAAACAATCATATTATGAAATTTTATTGTACGGCAGGCGCCGTCAGCTTGCGGTATGTATATCCGTATATTAGCATAATGAGCGGTACTGCTACAAAAATGCCGATAAACAGAGCAATCGTACCTATAAAGCTTATCAGGATCATGATAAACATAAGGATGAATAACCCGAGGGTATGTCCTTTGGTTATCTCCCAGCTTCGTTTGAAGGATTCTATAATGCCTGCGTTTTCGTCGACCATCGAAGCATAAAAGAATTGCAGTCTTAACATAAGGTATATACCCGGAATTATCAGCAAAGCGAAACCAATGGATATAATTATGGAGAATAAAATATAAGCCGGAATGAAGGCGGGAAGTCTGCGAGTCATCTGTCCGTATGCGGAAAATTGCGGTTCTTCTCCATCCAGTGTCTGCAGACAGTTTTTAAGGTACCCCATCACAAACAGGCAATACAAAATTATGCATAATATGAAAACAATGACGCCGCTTATGCTCATTGTTTCTCCTTTCGCAGGAATTGCAAACAGATTTAAGAGCGAATAAATAATCGTGAATCCTATAAATAACCCCACCAATAGCCAGAATTGGGATTTAAGTCCTTTCCATGCAGCCCGGAAAATATCTGAATAAACAATTTTTTCTTCCATATTCTTATGCTTTTATTATTTTGTGACGGCGCAAATATAATGCAAACCGGATGATAAACAAAATGAACTTATTCATTTTTATATCCGGGAAGATTTTTTCCTCTTCCAGCCGGTTCTTAATACTGTTTTACATTAAATCCTGTTACCCTTACCCGGGCTTTTGTCGTACGGAAACCGAAATAGCCGGACGTATAGGGCGTTTCATCCGTATAATCTACTATAAGTTCGCCATCCATGTAGTATTTGATCTGTTTCCCTTCGCATACGATCCGTATATTATACCAATGATTTGGTTTCAGCAAATGTTCCTTATCAGCGTATTCCGTCAGGATTGCAGGACGGGTTTTATTTGTCCGGAACGCTTCGAAATCGCCGTCATACTTGCGGAACCTGGTCGTTGTGTTATAGTTCCCGCCGTACCCCATGTAATATTGTTTCAGGGTGTAATAATGGTCGAATATGCCCGCCCGCCATGCCTGTCGTTTGAACAGATCGTCGGGATAGAGCGGGTCCTGCGCCATCCAGAAACAGTTAAGGTCGCTGAGCCTGTCGTTTGGCAGGCCTTCGTCCATTACACAGGCTTTATAGTTGATTTCGATATGACCGCTGTATTTTTTGTTTCGCCACATGGCGAATCCTTTTATTACTTCGACTTCGATTGTGTCGCCCCAAAAGCGCAGTTCATATTCCTGACCTTCTACTGTCCAGTATGTATCGAACAGATCCGGATGAAAGGCCGCCGTATCCGTCGCGACAATAAGGCCGTGCGTTAATTTTTCGCCGCAGATGGTTTGCTGCGCATTCGGGCCGGACAGACAATCCGGGAGAAACAAAAGTAAAAATGAGAAAATTATTTTTATCCTGTTTATTTTGCAAAAAGTATCATTCATGTCTTTATATGGCTTCTTTCTGTTGTATAACGACGTGTGCAAATATAGTATAATCTGAAAGTTCCGCAAAAGGAACCGGTTTCATATATTGTGTCCGGCAGTTATTTTTTTATGCCTAAGAAGCGACATACCGGAGGGTATGTCGCTTCTTATATGGAAATAAATTTACTTAGTTTGTCTTATTCAACCGTTCCGCCGTCCATTTTTTCTTTCAATGCCGCAAGTTCTTCGATATCGCCCAACGTAGTTTTTTCTACCGAAGGAGCTATTATGGATTCTTTCTTGAAGTTTTTAGCTTTGCTTTCGTCTTTCTTTGCAGCCTTCTGTTCATCTTCGAAAATACGGCTATGAGAAAGAATGATACGACGAGCTTCTTTGTTGAATTCAATTACCTTGAACTGAAGTCTTTCATCAAGTCTGGCTTGTGATCCGTCTTCTTTTACAAGGTGTTTAGGAGTAGCGAAACCTTCCACGCCGTAAGGTAATGAGATTACGGCTCCCTTATCCATCATTTCAATGATCGTGCCGTCGTGAATAGAACCTACGGTGAATATACTTTCGAATACATCCCATGGATTTTCTTCAAGCTGCTTGTGACCAAGGCTTAAACGACGGTTTTCTTTGTCGATATCAAGAACCTGCACCTCGATTTCGGCGCCGATTGACGTAAATTCGCTTGGGTGTTTGATTTTCTTCGTCCATGACAGGTCGGAGATGTGGATCAGGCCGTCTACGCCTTCTTCGATTTCAACAAATACGCCGAAGTTTGTGAAGTTGCATACTTTCGCTTTGTGTTTGGAGCCTATCGGGAAACGTTCTTCGATATTTTCCCATGGATCCGGCTTAAGCTGTTTGATACCCAGGGACATTTTACGCTCGTCGCGGTCCAGTGTCAGGATAACAGCTTCCACTTCGTCGCCGACTTTCATGAAATCCTGTGCGCTGCGCAGATGTTGTGTCCAGCTCATTTCAGAAACATGGATCAGACCTTCCACGCCCGGAGCGATTTCAACAAATGCGCCGTAATCGGCCATAACAACCACTTTGCCTTTTACGTTGTCGCCGACTTTCAGGGTTATGTCAAGAGCATCCCATGGGTGAGGAGTTAATTGTTTCAGACCTAAAGCAATGCGTTTCTTTTCATCATCGAAGTCAAGGATTACAACGTTAACCTTCTGGTCAAGCTGAACGATTTCTTCCGGATGTGAAACACGTCCCCATGAAAGATCTGTGATATGGATCAATCCGTCTACGCCGCCAAGATCAACAAATACTCCGTAAGAAGTGATGTTCTTAACGGTTCCTTCCAATACCTGTCCTTTTTCAAGTTTGGAAATGATTTCTTTTTTCTGTTGTTCGAGTTCGGCTTCGATAAGAGCTTTATGAGAAACAACCACGTTTTTGAAATCCTGATTGATCTTCACAATCTTGAATTCCATTGTCTTACCAACGAATATATCATAGTCGCGGATCGGTTTAACATCGATCTGCGAGCCCGGCAAGAATGCTTCGATACCGAATACGTCAACAATCATACCGCCTTTTGTACGACATTTTACAAAACCGTTGATTATTTCATCTTTATCAAGCGCTTCGTTTACGCGATCCCATGAACGTGAAGCACGGGCTTTTTTGTGAGAAAGGATCAGCTGTCCTTTTTTATCTTCCTGATTTTCAATATAAACTTCTACCTGATCGCCCACTTTCAAGTCGGGGTCATAGCGAAATTCAGACATCGGCACAACGCCGTCTGATTTGAAACCGATATTTACAACCACTTCGCGTTTGTTCATAGCGGTTACTGTTCCCTTAACGACATCCTTGTCCTTAACTGTGTTTAAAGTCTCATCGTAGGTCCTGGTTAGTTCCTCTACGTTTTTGTTTTCTGCAGGATTTTCACCTTTTTCGTAAGAATCCCAATTGAAATCTTCGTTGGGAACGATTTTTTTTAAATTTTCCATTTTAAATTGTTAATACTCCGTTAATTAATAAGTTAGACAATATGTTAGAGCTCTCTCTGAAAAAAGTGGGGCAAAGGTACGAATAATTTTGATTAAAATGAAAGGGCTGACAGATTATTTGCTTTCTACATAAAAATAATCGAAATCGGCATATCCTTTTCCCCGTACAATATTAGGCGAACTGCAAAATATTCCCACTTTTCCGCCGATCCATGTGCCGCGTCCTACCGGATAACGTCCGCCTAATTCGGAAAACCGAACTCCGTCCATGCTATAGGAGAAGCTACATTCTTCATTTTCATAAATCCGGATACGAAACCATACTTTTTCGCTGTCTGTTTCGACTGAAGCTTGTTCTTCAGGAACGACGGCCAAGCGGTCATTTCGTCCGCTGACTACAGAAATACGGTTTCCGGTTTCGCCCCGGATGATGGCTATATACGTATATTCATTTCCCATAACGACTGCTCCGGCTTGTTCTCCGATATCAGTAAAGCGGACTTCGACATAAGTCGTTGCCGTAAATGCCGGCGCCGACAACTTTTGCAGTAACAGATTTCCTGCAAAATACAAATTACCATGTTCCGAAGGACATGGTTCAGCAAAAAGCCGCATATAGCCCGGACGGGCATACAGTGAAAACCAACGCGGGCTTTCGTGAGCTTGCCACTGCCATTGCAGGCCCAACTTTCCCGACAGAAATTCGTCGGAAGTTTGAGGAGCATTTGCAGGATGGGTTTTACCTGTATTCGGTTTACGATAAGTCAATACCGGAATACCGCTCCCGTCTCCCTCCGAATCCTCCCCGATAACGATCCAGTCATCATCAGTCCATCGAGCCGGTTGCAAATGATTGATTCTTCCGTATGCTCCTTTTGACTGAAAATGGATGAACCACCATTCGCCGGTCTGAGTTTGCGCCAAGCCGCCCTGATGCGGTCCGTTTATCCCGTTTCCGGGCTCAAGAACTTTACGCGCTTCGTAAGGCCCGTAAATGTTTCGCGAGCGCAATACGGTCTGCCACCCTTCGGCAACTCCGCCGGCAGGAGCGAAGATATAATACCAGCCATTTCGTTTCATCATTTTCATACCTTCCAGTATCGGATTTTCTTCGGTATCGTGATATACGACGGTTCCATTGTCAAGCAGCTGCAAGCCGTCCCACGACATTTTGTGAATAATTGCGGGACCGCCACGATGAATACTGTGCACCAGATAAGCCTGCCCGTCGTCATCCCAAAAAGGACATGGGTCTTCCCATTTTTCCACATCAACGATATGCCGAAGATCCCATTTGCCAAGCGGATCGGTTGCTCTTGCAACAAAAAGTCCGTCGCGAGGCGTACAGAAATAAACATAAAACATTTCCTCATGGTAGCGGATAGCCGGCGCCCAGGAACCCTCGCCATGAACCGGATGATCGTATTTCTGTAGGGGAAGTCTGTCATAAATATGATTGACGATTTCCCAATTTACCAAATCATAAGAGTGCAACAGCGGAATACCCGGCATGCAGGTAAAGCTTGAAGCAATCATCCAGTAATCGTCGCCGACCCTGATGACGTCAGGATCCGAGTAATCGGCATAAATAATCGGATTTGTATATGTTCCGTCGCCGTTATCCGGAGACCATTGGCTAAACGTATAAAATACATTTAACAAAAGTAATGACAGTAAAGTTATTTTCTTAATCATTTGATTAAAAATCGAAGAATTTCTTAGCGTTGTTATAGCTGATATTTTCTACCATTTGTCCGATGAAGTCCAATTCGGAAACCGGTAGTTGTCCGCTTTCAACGTCGTTTCCAATAAGATTACAAAGCGTGCGACGGAAATATTCGTGCCGCGGGTATGAAAGGAAACTGCGCGAGTCGGTCAACATACCTGTGAAACGGCTTAACAAGCCAAGTACGGAAAGTGCATTCATCTGTTTTTCCATACCATCTTTCTGGTCAAGGAACCACCAACCTGAACCGAACTGCATCTTACCTGCAACCGTACCATCCTGGAAGTTTCCGATCATCGTAGCAATTACTTCATTTGCACAAGGATTCAGATTATAAAGAATTGTTTTTGTCAGTTTACCGGCGTCGTTCAATTTGTTAAAATATTTCGACAGCGCTTTGGCTGTATTAAATTCGCCGATAGAGTCGAAACCGGTATCCGGGCCAAGCTGTTTAAACATACGCGAATTATTATCACGGATTGCCCCGTAATGGAATTGTTGCGTCCAACCTGTTTCCGCATCCATTTCTCCGAAAACAATCATCATAGCAGACTTGTATTTCAATATTTCTTCGCGGGTAAGAACTGTTCCGCCATATACTTTATTGAAAATCGCTTTAATTTCCACATCCGTAAAATCTTCTGCATAAAATTCTTCAATACCATGGTCTGAAAGCTTGCATCCCTGCTCTTCAAAGAATTTATGACGTTTACGCAACGCTTCTATTACATCGTCAAAAGAAGAAATCGTCACCCCGCTCACATCCGAGAGTTTTTCAATATAAGCGCGGAAGTTTTCCGGAGCTTCCACCGCCATTGCTTTGTCCGGGCGCCACGTAGGAAGCATCTTTATTTCAAAGCCGCTTTCTCTTGTTTTAATATGATATTCAAGCGAATCGATCGGGTCGTCGGTTGTACAAACCACTTCTACTTTATAACGGCGCATCATGCCGCGTGCGGTATATTCCGGTTGCGCCAGTTTTTCATTACATTCGTCGTAAATTGCTCTCGCCGTTTTCGGGCTCAGCAGTTCGTTAATTCCGAAAGCTGTTTTCAGTTCCAGATGCGTCCAGTGATAAAGCGGATTACGCATTGTGTAGGGAACCGTTTCAGCCCACTTTTCAAACTTTTCCCAGTCTGACGTATCTTTTCCCGTACAGAAGCGTTCATTAACGCCATTCGTGCGCATAGCGCGCCATTTATAATGGTCGCCGCCAAGCCAGATTTCCGTCAGCGATTTAAACTTATGGTCGTCGGCAACCATTTTCGGTACAAGATGACAATGATAGTCAATAATCGGCATTTTCGCCGCGCGATTGTGATACAAATCCTGCGCCGTCTTTGTCTCAAGCAGGAAATTTTCGTCCATAAATGCTTTCATCAGTATATTTTTGTTAGTTAATAAATTGTGTTCATTCTTTTGAGCCGCCTGCGGTTGTCAATTGCTCACAGCGTTATCCCTGTTTTGAAAATAGCGATTTCCCTGTAGTTTTTCTTTTCGGCGTTCACTTTTTTGCCGCTTGCCGTTTCTTGTATAAACTCGATAAAACGTTCAGCCAGCGATTGCATCGATTCTCCTTCAACCAGTGTGCCCGCATTAAAATCAATCCATCCCGGTTTATGTTCATATAAACGAGTATTGGTCGATATCTTTGCCGTAGGCGCAAATGTTCCGAACGGCGTTCCGCGTCCTGTTGTGAAGAGAACGAGATGGCAACCGGCAGAAGCCAAAGCCGTACTTGCTACCAGATCATTACCCGGAGCGGACAACAGCGTCAATCCTTTTTTCTTAATTCTGTCGCCATAACGCAGTACATCTTTTACAGGCGAACTACCGGATTTCTGCGTACATCCCAGGGATTTTTCCTCCAAAGTAGAAATCCCTCCGGCCTTGTTACCCGGCGAAGGATTTTCATAAACCGGCTGGTTATTGGATATGAAATAATTTTTGAAGTCATTAATCAGGGAAACCGTTTTATCAAAAAGGTCCCTGTCTTCGCAACGATTCATCAAGATTGTTTCGGCGCCGAACATCTCCGGAACTTCCGTCAAGACCGTACAACCGCCCTGCGCCACCATAAAATCGGAGAAAACGCCCAGCAGGGGATTTGCCGTAATACCGGAAAAGCCATCCGAACCGCCGCATTTAAGTCCCACTTTCAGTTCCCCGAACGAAACATCTTCACGTTTATCTGCCGATGCAATCTTGTATAGCTCGCGAAGAATCTTCATCCCTTCTTCACATTCGTCATCTACTTCCTGAGCGACCATGAAACGAACGCGTTCTTCATCATATTCGCCAAGAAATTCGCGAAATACCGCCGGCTGGTTATTTTCGCAACCTAAACCGACAACAAGAACGGCTCCGGCATTGGGATGCAGAACCATATCTTTCAAAATTTTACGGGTATTCTCATGGTCGTCGCCAAGTTGCGAGCATCCGTAATTATGCGGATAAGCGACGATCGCGTCAACGCCGGTATCGCCAAAAGAATCGCTACCGCTTACGAGAATCCCGGTTTCCGCCTTCAACGCATCGGCAAGTTGACCGACAATACCATTCACACAACCGACGGTAGGGATAATCCATACCTCGTTACGTATACCCACATCGCCGTTTTTACGGCGGTAACCGCGGAAAGTAAGATTCTTTTTATCCGGCTGTACCGGTATCTGTGCAGGCGAATAAGTATACGTTGACAAACCCTCCAGATTTGTCTTGACGCTTTTCTCATTCGCCAGGGAACCGACGGGTATGTCTTGCACGGCATGACCTATCGGATCGCCGTATTTTATGATGTTATCGCCCACAGCAAAGTTTTGCAAAGCAATTTTATGACCTGCCGGGATTTCTTCTTTTACTTCGATCTCTTTGCCGCCTATCGACAGTTTTTCTCCTGCGGATAGCTTTCGGATTGCTACCGCTACGTTATCCGCAGGATTTATCTGAATATACTTCATATCAAATAATTGATTTCACTACTTCCAACATGCCTTTTTCCCGAATATCATCCAGATATTTTTCTACCATGTCGGTTAGTCCCGGTATTTTATTCAGATCTTCATTCCAGATAAATGTTGCGCCAAGAACTCCCTCGGCTACTTTCCGAGTATCGCCTGTGGCCCACAATGACTTCAGGAACTCCATGATTTCCGGCGCGTCATTCGGTACGATCTCCGCTCCGTCAGCGCGTTTTCCGCCTTTATAATAAGTGATAATCGCTACAAGTCCGAGAACAAGTCCCTTTGGCAACTCGCCCTTACGTTGAAGGTATGTCTTCACGCCCGGAAGATCCCGCGTTTCGTATTTCGGGAATGAGTTCAGCATAATAGAAGTCACTTGATGGTCAACAAACGGATTATTGAAGCGCTCAAGCACATCGTTCGCAAATTTCTCCAGTTCGGCTTTCGGAAGATTCAGCGTTTCCATCAATTCGTCAAACATCACTTTGCGGATATATTTTCCGACAACTTCATGATTACATGCATCGCGCACAATATCTATTCCCGACAGATAAGCTACAGGCGAAAGCGCCGTATGCGGGCCATTCAGAAGCGTCACTTTACGTTCGTGATAAGGTTCCTCGCTCGGCACGAATAATACATTGAGCCCGGCCTTATCCGCAGGAAATTCTTTAGCCGCCGATTCAGGCGCTTCGATTACCCAAAGATGAAAAATTTCTCCCTGAACAACCAGATTATCATTATACCCTACTTTCTCCTGTATGGCGGCAATCTCTTTGCGTGGGAATCCCGGCACAATACGGTCGACAAGCGTCGCATATACGGCGCATGCTTCCGTAAACCATGCTTTGAACTCTTCACCCAGATTCCAATGATTAATATATTGATAAATTGTTTCTTTCAGCTTGTGACCGTTAAGGAAAATAAGTTCACAGGGGAAGATGACGAGTCCTTTCGTTTTATCGCCATTGAAAGTTTTATAACGATGATACAGTAATTGCGTCAGCTTACCCGGATAAGAAGAGGCCGGAGCGTCAGTCGGTTTGCATGCCGGATCGAAAGCAATACCCGCTTCGGTTGTATTCGATATGACAAAACGCATTTCAGGCTGTTCTGCCAACTTCATAAACGCATCATTTTCCGTATAAGGATTCAGCGCGCGGCTTATGACGTCAACCAGCGTCAGGCTGTTTACCGTCTGACCGTTATCAAGTCCCTGCAGATTCACATGATACAGGCAATCCTGCTTATTCAACAGATCAATCATTCCGTGTTCGATAGGCTGAACAACCACCACGCTGCTGTTAAAGTCCGTTTTTTCGTTCATATTATATACGATCCAATCCACAAAAGCGCGAAGGAAATTACCTTCGCCGAACTGGATGATACGTTCCGGACGTACTGTCTTCACTGCTGTTTCTTTGTTTAATTCTTTCATACGATTTCTATATTTTTCAAATTTTAATACTCAAATCACTAACAACTATTTACTTACAATTATTCGCCCGTTACGAATCGCTGTCTAAAACGAACGCAGTCCGACGTCCGTTCCGACAAAGGTACAATTTTTTACAAAGATATTATTAACTCCGCCCGACATTTCACTTCCGGCAACAAAACCTCCATGTCCGTGTAATACTGTATACGATACCATAAAAGAAAATTTCCGGTTCAGACTACATGGGGCTTGTATTCATGACTATGGCCGGTTATGACCCGGATAAAGCCGTTACGTTCCGGCAAAAAATGTCTGCCGCCTCAGGCAACGGCAAAGCGCCGTAATTCATGAGCACACACCCCAATGACAACAATCGAATAGCAGAAATACAACGCTATTTGCCTGAAATGGGAAAATATAAAAAGAAATAGATTTTTGATTGAGCGTAGAAAAGCTTCATCGTAAACTCGACGAGTTGGCATGGTTGTATTGTCCTGTCTACAAAGAGTTCAATCTGAAGAGTAAGGTACTAAACTCCTGCCACTGTAACCGTTTTCCCGTCCGCCGATTCTTTCCTGAAGTAGAGTTTATCTTCCCACCGGACGGTCGTGCGGCGGTCGAAAACCACCAACCAGCCTTCGTTGCAGCAGTGCAAATCCATGTAGCGGGCAGTTTGTTCAAGGCCTTCTTCGAGGTATCTGTCGCCGTAGCGTATCTTCAGTTCGATCGGGTACTTTCGGTTTTCATATATCAGGCAGAGGTCGAGGCGGCCTGTTCCCGACGCCATTTCGCGGATGATCTGCCCGCCGCCGTTCACCACCCGTTGCAGGAAAGCCATCATCACTAAATGAGGCGCCGCTTCGGGATAGTCATGGAACCTGTCCAGCCATATATCGCTGTTGGCGTGCCAGAACTGCTGGAAGTCGCGCAACAGGAAATCCATGTCGATGCGCCCGTCTTTCAGGTAGCGGGGCATCCGGTAGGGATACTTCGGATTTTGCAACTCTTCCTGCACGTTGGAAGACAGTTTGCGGATAATCACTTCGGCATAAATCGGGTTGGCGGGTTCTACCACCGAATTATCCACGCGAATCAACCCTAACTCCAGCGTATAACGAAAATCGTCGGAATCTCTGTTGATAAACCCTTCGCCAAGAATCATCGGCTCGATGACCCGGCGTACGCGTTCTTCTTTCAATCGCTCAAGCAAACTGTCGATGTGCGTCGGACGGGCGAGGATGATGTTTTGAATGGCTTCGCTTACTAATTCCGCCGTAACGGGTTTTGTGAAATCCGACTGCAGGATTTTCACCGTCGCTTCGCGGGCAA
>JAIROL010000098.1 GCA_031257565.1 Tannerella sp.
GGTTTTTAATTTCATCGCGAACCTGACTCAAAACAGGATCGTCCAGCTGAAAAAGGCTAAACTGATATCCTTCGGCTGTAGAAGCGAGTTTTTTAACCGGTTTATTTTTAATGTCTTGCTGGCGATTATCCGATTCAAGTTGCTTCAATATTTCATTTGCCCGTTTTACAATACTTTTAGTACGGGCATTCATATTAAAATTTAAATTACCTATAAAAAAATGGCATTTGCTTATTCCACATATCAAAATACCTAGTGCCTGGTTGATAAAGGGATAAATGCGTTCCTTCTTCAATCAGACACCCGTTTTCAAGGATTACAATTTTATCAGCATCAATCACCGTGCTTAAACGGTGGGCAATCATAATGATCGTTTTTCTTTGTTTTTTCAAATTTAAAATCATATCCTTAACATATTGTTCCGATTCGGAATCAAGGGAAGACGTTGCCTCGTCGAATATTAAAATTTCGGGATCTTTGTAGAGGACGCGGGCAATGGCAAGGCGTTGTTTCTGTCCACCAGACAGTTGTGCTCCGTTTTCGCCAATGTAAGTGCTGAAACCGGATGACAGTTTTTCTATGAAAGACAACATTCCTAAATCGGCACAAATAGTCACAATTCGTTGAAAATCAGGCTGAAAATCGCCGAGCGCGATGTTTTCCACCACGTTTCCTGCGAAAAGATTCAACTGCTGAGGAACAGAGGCTATTACTCTTCTTATACTTTGATTATCAAAATATTCAATATTATTTTCGCCAATCAAAATACGCCCCGATTTCAGCGGATAAAGTTTTTGCAGTAGCGCGGCGAGCGTGGTTTTTCCACTGCCGCTTTCGCCGATTATCGCCGTGAGTTGTCCTTTTTTGATAGTGAGATTGAAATCTTCAAACACATCAACGCGCGTACCGTAAGAAAAAGAAACGTTCTCAAATACTATATCTCCGAAATTATCTTTTGTCAGTTCAATTTTATTTTCGTTTTCCTCTCGCTGCAAATCCATAATTTCAAAAAGGCGGTCTGCGGCGATAAGCGCATTCTGAACATTATTATTCATTCCGATTAAACCCGAAACGGGGCCGGTTAAATAACCGATTAAGGCATAAAACGAGAGCAGTTCCCCCGCTGTTATTGCATTATCTATAACGAAGTTAGATCCAATCCACAACACAATAATCGTAAAAATGCGGCTCACAAATTCTGAAGAATTTCCCGAAAAAAGCGAGTTTATCGCCGATTTGTAAACAGAATCAAGCAAACGGATGAAGCGGTTTTCGGTTTTAATGTTTGCAAAATACTCAATACCAAACTGTTTGATGGTACGTACGGAATTCAGCGATTCCACAAGTTGGCTTTCAAGATCGGCAGAATGTTCCATCAGCTTGCGCTCACGCGCTTTATTTAACTTATTTGTTATCAAATAAATAATAATATACAAAGGAATGGAAATAAACAAAATCAGCGCAAGTTTCCAACTGTAAACAAACATCAATGCAAATGAAAAAATAACAATCAACACATTTACAATCAGCGAAATAATACTATCGTTAATAAAAACGCGGATTTTTACGGCATCATTCACACGGGAAATGATTTCGCCCACGCGCATCGTGTCGAAAAACATTTGCGGAAGACGTAAAAGGTGCTTGTAATAACCCAAAATCAGCCGCGCATCAATTTTCTGACCTGTTTTAAGCATCAAAACGCTTTTGTTTACCGAAATAAAAATTTGTACCACCAAAATTATCAACATTAATATGCTTAACAGGTTGAGAAGATTTTTATTTCCGTTTACAAGAACATGGTCGGTAATTTTTTGAATATAAATAGAAGTGGAAAGCCCGAAAAGCGTGTAGATGACCGCGCCGAAAAGCGAGGCGGAAATTACGCTTCGATGAGGCGCGAGCAAATACATAAAACGCTTATATACGGATATTTTAGTATCGGAAGCGCTAAAATCATCGCCCGGAACGAGCAGCATCAGAGCGCCCGACCATTTTTCTTTAAAGGTTTCAATTTTTTCCGTGTGCATTTGTCCGTTAGCAGGATCCATATAGGTCAGTTTCCAGTTTTTAACGGAATAAATAACCACATAATGCTGCAAACCGTTTTTCAAAACCACGTGCGCAACGGCAGGCAACGGAATATTCGGCAACGCATCAATGCCACCTTTCACTCCTTTTGCCGTAAAGCCGAGTTGTTCAGCGGCTTGCATCATTCCAAGCATATTTGTGCCACGCGTGTCCGTTCCTGCAATTTGCCGGATGCGAGCCACAGGTAGCCTTAAACGATAATGTTCGGCTATCGACGCTAAACACGCCGCTCCGCAGTCGGTTATGTCGCGCTGTTTGATTTTAATGCTCATAAATTTAAGAACTGAGAGTCTTGTTAGTATTTTAGCCAAAAAGGCAGAAGTCACAATTCAGCCATTTTCGGATTAAACCAGTCGTCAACTTTATCAAAAAGCAGTTGCCACAATGTTCTTTCGGTAAGCGAAAAGCGCGCGGTGAGCGTCATTCCTTTTTTCAGATAACCGCGATAGCCGTTTTTCAACGCGAGATAGTTGTTGTCTAACGAGCAGCGCACGCAGAAAACGGGCTGATTGTCCACGGCGACGACATCTTTTGAAATCTCGCGCACAGAGCCGAGCGCCATTAGCCACTGATTGTAGTTGAAAGCATCCATTTGAAATTTCACAGTCTGATTTTCTTTGATATATCCAATATCCGATGGCGAAACGTAACATTCCACCAGCAAATCGTCTTCTGCCGAAATCTGCGCTATCACTTGCGCGGGTACAATAAAATTGCCCACCTCGATGCCCGTGAACTGAATTATTGAGCCGTTTGTAGGCGCAAGCAACATGTATTGCGTTTTTTGCTGCACTAACTGCGCGTTTTGTGCCTGCAAATCGCAAATTTCCTGCGCATATTGCGTGCGCTCGGCTTGCCAACGGTTGCGAAAAGTTTCCCGCGTATTATTGCGCTGATTGACTGCCTGATTATATATGTTTTGAGCCTGAAGAAGTTCCGATTGCGTAACCACTTTTTTCTCGTACAAACCTTGCGTAACCGCCAGTTCGTTTTTCAAATAATCCATCTGCGTTTGCTGCTGATTTACGGACGATTGATATAAAATCCCTTCATTCATATATTTAGGGCTATACAAAGCTACGAAATTTTCCGCCAGCAAAGCCTTAATATCGGCAATAAAGATTTCGTCTTCGGCGATTTTGCGTATATTATTATCCATCTGAATATCAAGATTCTGAGAGTTAAGCGCCACAAGCGTATCGCCTTTCTGAACCTGCTTATTCTCAGCGATATTAACCCGCAGTACCTCGCCGTAAACTGCCGACTGAATCTGATTATTGTCGTTAGGCGTGCGGATAATGCCCCGCGCCTGCGCACTCAAGGACACACGTACAAAAGGCAAAGCCACCAGCATTGCTGCGACCGCCAGTAGCGTCACCGCATAAATTACGCCGTAACGCGCCTTACGCCTTGCAAAAAGCGATTCTGTGCTGTCGTGAATGATTTCGGGAGGAAAAATTGTGGACATAAGGCTATATTTAATGTAAAAGAATAGAAATTAAATTGACCAGAATGTGCAATGCCAGCCCGTAAACAAAATGCAATGTATTCCTTAAATAAGCGATTGCAAATCCTAAAATGATTTGTGGCAACACATAAAGCGGATAAAGGTAAAATATTTGCCACTGAATCGTGTCCGCATTGAATATGTGAAGCAATCCGAAAGATAAAGTCAGAAAGTAAAAATAGGTGCGGTAATGCTTGTGGATAAAATCACTGATTTTTGCAAAAGTAATGTTACTAATTATAAAATAAAGCCACAATGAAAGGATAATAAATATTGTGACTTTCAAACAATTATGAAAAAAAATCGTATTGTAACTTTTTCCACCCAAAGAAATATACAAAAATAAAATACCCGAAACAAATACAAAATATTTTTTCGGCACAAGCGGCAATCTGAAAATCAGCTCTTCTATGAGCGGCACAATGGTAAAAGCACAAATTGCAACTACAGGACTGTGTTTAATGAGCATATCTCTTGTTTCGGCTAATTGATATAATATGGAATGAAAATGAAACATATGAACGAGCAGTAAATCCAGTACCACCAGAAACAACACTACGCCGATTATGGCTGCATAACACACTAAAACCGTAACTGTGAATTCTTTGCAATTTTCCCTACTTATCTGCAACTTATTAGCTTGATAATAAGGATGCTTAAAAAATGAAACAATCTTGCTTTGCATTGTATTAGAAAAATATAAAAAAGGGATTGTTATGCCAACAATCCCTTTTTTGTTTCAAAGAAATTTAAACCACGCTCCTACAATCATTATAGCAGTATCAAACGCTTTGCGCAGTTCATCTCCCACCGCGTGTCCCATATCGTACGCCGCTTTATTACCGCCATTACAAATCACTAACTCATTGTGGTCCATTACCTTAACATTCATCGAGGATAAGTTAACTGTATTCATTGTTTTTCCCTTTCTTTTTAATCAAAAAAACCAACAATTACACCTCCGATGAAACTCCAAACAGCACAGGATACAGTCCAAAAGGCAGCTATAGACTCATCATCCATAGCTTTCGATGGTAAATGTCCTCCATCCGTTTCGCGCATTTCTGCATTTCCAAGTTCACTAACGCCCATAGCATCCAAATCTAATGTCTTGTTCATTTTAATTTTGCAAAATTATAAATTATTACTGTATTGCAAAAGACTTTCCTTTGCAAGTCAAAAAATATTTTCGTATGCACTCAAAATAACTTTTGACGTGGCAAATATAAGAAATTATTTTATAGTAGACAAATAATTTCTTGTATTTTTTCAAAAATTTCTTGTATTTTTATCAAACTCTATACTCAATTTTTTGTAAATTAGTGCTTTATGAATTACAAAAATATACATATCGGTAAATTAATTCAATCATTTGTAAAACAGAACAATATGAGTAGCGCCGACCTTGCCAGAAAAGCAGGGAAAACACGACAAAACATATATGACCTGTACAAACGAGACGATGTGGAAGTAAAATTACTTCTTACATTGTGCGATGTTTTACAGCACAATTTTATCGAAGATTTATATCCCACCAAAAAAAACGATACTCCTGTAATTATAGACAAAGTTTTTGATGCAATCAAAGAACTTATCGAAGAGAAAATTAAAGAGAAGCAAACAACCACATAACCCCTCCCGTAATGCACTTTACGCCGTACAAAAACCGTAGTGTCCTAGTACGGGAAGATATAGATCGACTAAATAACACGGCAGTTATACAAACAAGCCAGCGCCTCATTCTCGCAACGTTCCATGACAATACGCGACCCAGGGGCCTTATCGTCTATTTCGCATAAATGCAATATACCATGGATTATTACGCGATATAACTCATTTTCATAAACTACGCCGAACTTTTCCGCATTGGTGCGAACGGTATCAAGAC
>JAIROL010000142.1 GCA_031257565.1 Tannerella sp.
AACATGTTAAAAAAGATAAATCCCCATTCGTGTGATAACACATGAACAGGATTGCTTTATCTTTTTATGGACAGGTGCGAATAATTTATGGATTCTTTTTTAATTGCCGAATTGCTGAAATAAGCAAGCTTATTTTGTATTGCTCTCAACTTGCGCTATCTTTGCACATTTATTATAAAAGAAAAATATCAGGTATGGCGGGAAAAGAAAAAATAAGCAGTAATATTCTGATTAAAAATAAACGCGCTTCGTTTGATTTCGAATTTATCGAAACATTTACGGCAGGAATTGTACTTACCGGAACGGAAATTAAATCCATCCGCCTGGGTAAGGCGAGTCTTGTAGATACATATTGTATCGTTGAACGGAGTGAAGTCTGGGTGAAAAATATGTATATAGCCGAATATTTTTACGGCACATACAATAATCATTCGGCACGACGCGATCGTAAGTTACTGCTTAATAAGAAAGAGATACGCCGCATCGAATCGGCGGCAAAAAACAACGGATTTACCATTGTGCCGACTAAAATGTTTATGAATGAAAAAGGACTGGTGAAAATTGTTATCGCTATTGCGAAAGGGAAGAAAGAGTATGATAAACGCCAGTCGCTGAAAGAGCGCGACGATAAGAGAATAATGAGCCGGGCTTTTATGAAATAGCTTTTCTTTGTGAAACCCATGTGAAAGATTTTCGGTTTTCAAATAATGTTATTGTAGCAGAAAAATAAGATCGTGCGAAGTAATAAAAACAGAATTGAATGACAATAAAAAAAACAATAGAAATAATTCTTAAAGAACGCATACTTATTCTCGACGGTGGGATGGGGACGATGATCCAGGGCTTTCATCTGACGGAAGAGGATTATCGTGGAGATAGATTTGCCGATTATAACGGACAGTTGAAAGGTAATTATGATTTGCTGAATATAACGCGTCCGGATGTGATACGCGATATACATCGTCAATACCTTGACGCGGGAGCGGATATTTTTTCGACAAATACGCTGAATGCCAATTCTATTTCGTTGGAAGACTATAAAATGCAGTCTCTTGCTTATGAGATGAATCATGCGGCAGGACAACTCTCGCGTGCGCTGGCTGATGGCTACATGAAAGAACATCCGGACAGGACTGTTTTTGTAGCGGGTTCGATCGGCCCGACAAGTAAAACCGCTTCGATGAGTCCGGATGTGAATGATCCGGCTTATCGCGCCGTTTCGTATATGGATTTGTATAGCGCTTATTTTGAGCAGATTTGCGGGTTAACAGATGGAGGCGTCGATATTCTTTTATTCGAAACGACTTTCGATACATTAAACGTGAAAGCGGGATTGGATGCGGCATTGCAGGTTATGGCCGATAAGCGGAAGGAACTGCCGGTTATGCTTTCGCTTACGCTTTCCGGTAAAGGCGGGCGGACGCTTTCCGGACAGACGCTATCTGCTGTTCTTGCCTCTGTTCAGCATATTCCATTGATGAGTATAGGATTAAACTGTTCGTTCGGCGCATCGGAAATGAAACCCCATCTGAAGGAACTGGCCGAGACTGCGCCTTACTTTATCAGCGCCTATCCGAATGCCGGTTTGCCGAATCAGTTTGGGCAATATGATGAGACTCCAGAGAAAATGGCTGTGCAGATAAAGGAGTATATAGATGAAGGACTGGTTAATATTGTCGGGGGATGTTGCGGAACTACGCCTGCACATATCGCCCTGTATCCGGCGCCGGTTAAGGGAGCAACGCCTCATAAGCCCGTAGAGAAAACAAATGCATTGTGGTTATCCGGCCTGGAACTGCTGGAGGTAAAACCCGAAAATAATTTCATCAACATAGGCGAACGTTGTAATGTTGCAGGTTCCCGTAAATTTCTGCGGCTTGTAAAAGAAAAAAATTACGAAGAAGCGCTGGCGATAGCCCGCAAACAAGTAGAAGACGGCGCGCAGGTTATCGATATAAATATGGATGACGGACTTCTTGACGCAGTCCATGAAATGAAGACGTTCTTGAATCTGATAGCATCGGAGCCCGATATAGCGCGCGTACCCGTCATGATCGATTCCTCCAAATGGGATGTGATTAAAGAGGGATTGATGTGCGTTCAGGGTAAAAGTATTGTTAATTCAATAAGTCTGAAAGAAGGCGAAGAGACGTTTCTGGAACGTGCCGCAAAGATACGCCGGCTTGGAGCTGCCGCAGTTGTGATGGCCTTTGACGAAAAAGGGCAGGCAGACGTTTTTGAACGTAAGATTGAAGTCTGTGAACGCGCATATAAACTGCTGACGGAAAAGGCAGGCTTTCCGCCGCAGGATATCATTTTTGATCCGAATGTATTGGCTATTGCGACAGGTATGCCGGAGCATAACAGTTACGGACTTGACTTTATACGTGCCGCAGGCTGGATAAAGAAAAATCTTCCGCATGCAAAAGTGAGCGGCGGAATCAGTAACCTGTCGTTCTCGTTCCGCGGAAATAATTATGTGCGCGAGGCGATGCATGCGGTGTTTCTATATCATGCGATACATGAGGGGATGGACATGGGGATTGTTAACCCTTCGTCGTTTGTTACTTATGAAGATATAGAACCTTCGTTCCGGAATCTGCTGGAAGATGTGATTTTATACCGTCGTCCGGAGGCTGCGGACGAGCTTATCGGTTATGCGCAGGAAAATGTCGAAAAATCGTTCGGCGCATTGGAAAATGTACGGGAGGTATGGCGCGAGCAACCTCCGGAAGCGCGTATTGAATATGCCTTGATGAAAGGGATAGACAATTACCTGGAAACAGATTTGCAGGAAGCGCTGAGAAAATATGACAAGGCTGTCGATATAATCGACGGGCCTCTGATGAATGGAATGAACAGGGTAGGAGAATTGTTTGGCGCAGGAAAGATGTTTCTCCCCCAGGTCGTTAAAACTGCGCGTACCATGAAGAAAGCCGTAGAACTGTTGCAGCCGGTCATTGAAGTGGAGAAATCTTCATCAGGAACTTCTAAAGCCGGAAAAATTGTTTTTGCAACAGTAAAAGGGGATGTGCATGACATCGGGAAAAATATTGTGTCGATTGTGCTGACATGCAACAACTATGAGGTGATAGACCTTGGCGTGATGGTATCTGCCGAAACCATCCTGGAAACCGTGCGGAGAGAAAAACCGGATTTGTTATGCCTTTCGGGACTGATAACCCCTTCTTTGGAAGAAATGGCGCATGTGACAAACGAAATGCAGAAAGCGGGAATGAGCATACCGATTATGATCGGAGGGGCGACTACCTCGAAATTGCATACGGCGCTGAAAATTGCGCCACACTACGATTATCCTGTTATACATGCTGTCGATGCATCGCAAAGTCCGATTATTGCGGCAAAACTACTTAATCCGGATACGCGTGATGAATATATAAAAACGCTTAATGACGACTATGAACGTTTACGGATTGTTCAATCGGCTTCCGTCGAAACGAGACCATTACTTTCTTTGGAAGAAGCGCGCGCGCGTCGCCTGAAAACCGACTGGGCGAAGTCATGCATGATACATGTTCCGAAACGAATGGGAGTGCACAGGATGGACATACCGGTGGCAGAAGTCATTCCGTATATCAATTGGATATTCTTTTTTACGGCATGGAGGCTTAACGGTCGTTACGAAGATTTATCGCGATTACATGATTGTGAAGGATGTCGCGCCGCCTGGCTTCACGAACAACCGGAAACGGAACGTGCAAAGGCCAAAGAAGCGCTGAAGTTATATGATGATGCGCAAAAGGTCTTAAGGCAATTGGCCCGGGCGAAGGATGTACCCGCTTGTTGTGAAGCGCTTTACGGATTTTTTCCGGCGGTAAGTATCGGCGATGATATCCGTATAGGAGCCGAGACGATCCCGACATTGCGACAGCAGGCGCTTAATGATAAAGGATTCTGTTTGTCGCTTGCGGATTATGTAATACCTGAATCAGAAAGGCGTGAAGATTATGTCGGCGCATTTTCCGTTACGGCAGGTAAGAGTACGGAAACGCTTCGTCGCCAATATGAAAAACAAAATGACAATTATCGCCTGATGCTTGTTCAGACATTATCCGATCGCCTGACTGAAGCTGCAGCGGAATATCTCCATGAGAAAGTGCGTAAAGAATACTGGGGATATGCGCCTGATGAAAAATTGTCGGCGGAAGAATTGTTCAAAGCGCATTATCAGGGAATCCGCCCCGCTGTCGGTTATCCGTCGCTTCCGGACCAGGGATTGATTTTTACGCTGGACAGGCTATTGCAGTTAGACAGGATAGGAGTGAACCTGACTGAGAACGGAGCGTTAATGCCGACGTCGTCTGTTGCCGGGTTTTACTTTTCTCATCCCGGATCATCCTATTTTATGATTGGAAGAATCTCGGAAGAACAGTTACAGGATTACGCGGTTCGCCGTAGACAATCAGCTAATGATTTGAGACGCTTTCTGATAAAGAATCTGAAATGAAAATGATATTTTGCACAAAAATAAATACATGGGTATAACAATTATAGGAATCGAATCATCCTGCGATGATACGTCGTGCGCCGTAATACGCGATGGCGCGTTACTCTCGAATGTAATTGCAGGACAGGTAGTGCATGAGGCTTATGGCGGCGTTGTGCCGGAACTGGCGTCCAGGGCGCATCAGCAAAATATAGTTCCGGTCGTATCGGAAGCGATCAAACAGGCCGGCATTGAGCGTGCCGAACTGACGGCTGTCGCTTTTACGCGCGGACCGGGTCTGCTTGGCTCATTATTAGTTGGCGCATCCTTTGCCAAAGGGCTTTCGATATCTCTGGATATACCGATGATAGAAGTAAATCATTTGCAGGCGCATGTGTTGGCTCATTTTATAAAACAAGCGCCCGATGATAATCGTCCTCCTCCTTCCTGTCCGTTTCTTTGTTTACTTGTTTCGGGCGGCAATTCGCAGATCATAAAAGTCAATGCTTATAATGAGATGGAAGCGATCGGACAGACGATTGACGACGCCGCAGGAGAGGCCTTTGACAAATGCGCGAAAGCGATAGGGTTGGGATATCCCGGCGGACCGATAGTCGACAGGCTTGCAAACGAAGGCAATGCAAATGCTTTTGTGTTCAGTAAACCTCATATTCCCGGATATGATTATAGTTTCAGCGGGCTTAAAACTTCTTTTTTGTATACTTTACGCGACGCGTTAAAAGAAAATCCCGATTTTATTGAACAACGGAAAGCTGATCTATGCGCTTCACTGCAAAAAACGGTGATAGACATTCTGATGGATAAATTACGAAAAGCGGCAAAAGATATGAATATAAATGAAATAGCCGTTGCAGGGGGGGTATCGGCCAATTCCGGATTGCGCGACGCCTTTAAGGAACATGCCGGACGTCTGGGCTGGAACATACATCTTCCTCCGAACGCGTTTACTACGGATAACGCGGCAATGGTAGCCATCACAGGTTATTATAAATACCTGGATCGCGAGTTCTGTCCGATGGATGCAGTTCCATTTGCAAGGGTGGAAGCGACTATAAAATAAATGAAAGATAATATTACCGTTCTCTGATAATTACGGCGTTTGCCCAAGTTAATCGGCGTTTGTTCAATTTAAAAAAGATGAAATTATGACAGTTGAAATTATTACCATAGGAGATGAATTATTGATAGGGCAGGTGATCGATACCAACTCTGCCTGGATGGCAAAGGTTTTAAATGATAACGGCTTTCAGGTAATACGTAAGGTGGCTGTCGGCGACGACGCCGACGATATCAAAAAAGCGATCGGCGACGCGCGCGGAAAAGCTCCTGTCGTATTGGTTACCGGCGGGCTGGGACCTACTAGAGATGATATTACGCTGAAAACGCTATGCGAATATTTCGATACATCATTGCGCTTTTCGGAAGAAGTATATGCTCATATCGAACGCATGTTCCGGGAGCGAGGTTACAGAATGAATGAGCTGACGCGAAATCAGGCCATGATCCCGGAAAAAGCGACGGTTATACAAAATCAGGCCGGAACGGCTCCGTGTACGTGGTTTGAACAGGATGGAAGAATACTTGTTTCTATGCCGGGAGTTCCTTATGAAATGAAGTGGCTGATGGAGAATGAGATTGTGCCGCGCTTGAAAAAGAAATTTCATCAGGACATTTATATAAAACATCAGACGTGCCGGGTTTCAGGAATCCCGGAAGCTGCGCTTGCCATCAGACTTGCCGATTTCGAAAATAACATGCCTTCGTTTGTGAAACTTGCTTATCTGCCTCAGTCGGGTATTATACGCCTGCGCTTGTCTGCATATAGTAAGGATGAAAAAAAAGCGGAAGAAACGATTCTCGCATTACGGAAACAACTGAAAGATATACTGAAAGGACATATCATTGCTGAAGAAGATAAAAATATCGAAATGATTGTCGGGGAAAGATTACGCTCAAAAGGCCTGACTATTGGTACGGCAGAAAGTTGTACCGGAGGCTCTATTGCTGCATTGCTGACGTCTGTTCCCGGAAGCTCCGATTATTTTCTTGGAAGCGTGGTCTCTTATGCAAATGAGGTAAAGCGCCATGTTTTGGGCGTTTCCGGAAGCGATCTGGAGCAATATGGCGCTGTCAGCCGGCAGGTAGTGGAACAGATGGCGCAGGGAGCCTTGCGGATTCTAAGGTGCGATTATTCGATAGCTACATCCGGAATAGCCGGACCCGACGGCGGAACACCCGGAAAACCGGTAGGAACCGTATGGATCGCTATAGCAAACAGAAATACTGTAATATCCGGAGAATACCATTTTACTACTGTACGCGAACAAAACATCCAACGTACGGTCAATACTTCGTTATTAATGTTGCTTGATCAGTTATAGTTGAAAAATGAAAGGCTGTATCGTGACCATTGACGCCATGGGCCGTCAAAATGAGATTGCCTCTAAAATAATTGAAAAGGAAGCCGGTTATCTGTTGGCGCTCAAGGTGAATCAGGGTAGCCTTCAGGAGCAGGTGGAGGATTCTTTCCGCTTTATAAAACCGTCATCCACGGATGAACAGGTCGATGCGGTCATGGCACAGGGTAGAAACACGTAAATGTTCGGTCATAAGCGACTTGTCGATGATAGAAAGGCGAGATTAGATGCGTCGGCCCTGTGTGAATCGCCAGCAATATTTGTTATTGTTTGCGATTTGTATTATCTTTGTTCGATTGAAATCAATTTGAGTAATACGATGAATACAAGACGAAATTTTTTAAAGAAAGCGGCGTTTGCAGGCGTCGGTATGGCGCTTATTCCGGAAATAGCCAATGCTGCAGTTCATGGACAAAATCGTGTTAGCCGGAAAAATGTAACGCTGAAGAGAGATGCTGTAATTCTTTTTCAGGGGGATTCCATCACAGACTGTGGGCGTAAAAGAGAGTCAATCACATGTAATAATGTAGATCAGCTGGGGAACGGATATGCTCTTTTTACGGCGACGTCCATCCTTGCCGGGCAGGCGGACAAACAGCCGAAAATTTATAATCGCGGGATAAGCGGGAATAAAGTGTACCAGCTTCGTGAACGATGGGAAATCGATACGCTTTCGTTTATGCCGGATGTACTTAGTATCCTGATTGGCGTGAATGATTATTGGCATACGCTGAACGGCAAATATAATGGTACTGTTCAGATCTATGAAAGCGATTTGCGTAATTTATTGAAATATACAAAAGAAAAACTTCCTAAGATACGGCTTGTACTTTGCGAGCCTTTTGCATTGAGCGGCGGTTCTGCCATTAATGACGATGCATGGTTCCCGATGTTTAACGATTACAGGGCGTCCCTGAAGAAGCTTGCCGGAGAATTTGATGCGGTCTTTGTTCCTTTTCAGTCTGCCTTTGACGAAGCGGTAAAAGTCGCTCCTGCGACATACTGGTCTGCCGACGGCGTGCATCCCGATTTACCCGGACGCCAGCTGATGGCGGAAACATGGTTGAGAGCGACGAGATTATAATCACGGACCTACATTGCAGGTCGGCACACTCGGAGCTGCGGGCGACGGGCCTACGATGCAGGATTATTTTTCCGCAATCAATTTATCTTCAAGCATTTTGATATAGAATCCTCCGACTGCCCGGCAATTTTTTATGTGGAATTTATATCATTGTTTTTCAGCATGTTGGAAATTAGATCTCTAAAAACCTGCGGAGTTATGGAGCATATAATTTTGATAAAATTATAGCATAAAAAACCATTGATTATAAAGATTGATTATCTTTGACCCCGTTTTAAACATGATCTATTTTTATGAACAGCGTATTAGTTCTTCTGGATAGTCTGAGCGACTGGAAACCGTATTACGAAACAAACAGCATATTGACCATATCGGATTACCTCAAACATAAACCGAGCGGAAAAGAGTCTAAACTCGTTATCAACCTCAGTGGAAATTATAGCTATAATTCCGAAGGATATTATTGTTCATTACTGGCACAGGCGCGCGGACATAAAGTTATTCCCGGAGTTGATATTATAAATAAACTGGAAAGCGGAACCGGTATCCGGATGGGGAGCGCCCTGCATAAGCTTTGTTATCAATGGATCGTAAAAAATAACATTCCAAAAGATGATATCTGGTACTTGAATATATACTTCGGTATATGTCAGGAGAAAGGATTAGAGCGTATAGCGCGTTTCATTTTTGATAATTATCCGTCTCCCTTACTCCGGGTGGCGTTAAATACGCAACAACGTAACCAGATAGAAACAATACAGTCAATACCGTTAAAAAGTCTCTCCAATGAAGAACAGGATTTTTTCGCCTGCGCACTTGACAATTTCAATAAAAAAATATGGAGGATTCCCCGTTCACCCAAGCTTTGCCGGTATAGTCTGGCTATATTTCATGATCCGGAAGAAAAATTCCCTCCCAGCAATAAGAAAGCGCTAAACAAATTTCTTGATATAGCAAAAAAGATGGATATCCATGCAGAACTGATGACGGAAGACGATTCTGCCAAGCTGATGGAATTTGATGCGCTATTTATACGTTCAACAACATCTCTGAATCATATAACATTTCATCTATCCCAGAAAGCGCGGCAAAACGATATGGTAGTGATCGATGATCCGACGTCAATCATAAGATGCACCAATAAAGTCTATCTCAGTGAATTGCTGGAAAGGGAAAAGATCCCGACTCCGATTTCCCGGCTGATATTTAAATCCAATGAAAATGACTTTAACGAAATAGCTTCACATTTAGGCTCGCCATTCATAATTAAAATTCCGGATGGTTCATTTTCCCACGGGATGCATAAAATAAGCGATGAGCCCGGCTTCAAAAAAGCGTTGGCCATTTTATTTGAGAAATCTGCAATTCTGCTTGCACAGGAGTATATACCAACAGAGTTCGACTGGCGTATAGGTATTCTCAATGGGGAAGCTTTATATGCCTGCAAATACTATATGGCCAAAGGTCACTGGCAAATATATAACCATAACAGCGCCAAAGGAAGCGATCAAACCGGATTAGTAGACACATTGCCCCTGTACCAGGTTCCGCAAAATGTGATCAGGACGGCGCTAAAAGCCACGTCCTTGATAGGAAAAGGATTATATGGCGTCGATCTCAAAATGATCAATAATAGAGCCATCATCATAGAGATCAATGACAATCCCAGTATTGATCACGGAATAGAAGACGCCATACTGGGCGACGAATTATATTACCGGATACTTAACTATTTTGTCCGTTCTCTTGAATTGAAATCGCGATGAGCGCCGATATAAATGTGAGGCAAGCTTTATTTGAAGACCTTGACGAAATAATGAAAATAGAAAATGCCGGCTTCGGCGCCGACGCCTTTTCACGTCGGCAAATAGCCTATCTGATCACACAATCCAAAGGAAAATTCTTTGTTGCCGTTCATAACAATAAGATCGCAGGATACGTATCATTTATAATGAGCCGTCGTCACAATACAGGACGGATATACTCCATTGCCGTAGCCTCCGAACATAGAGGCCTGGGCGTTGCCAATACGCTTATGGATAAAACGATCGATCTTGCAAATAAAAAAAAACTGAGAGCTGTTTTTCTCGAAGTAAGAACAGATAATGCGGCCGCCATCAAACTCTATGAAAAAAAGGGATTTATCCTCAGTTCAATAAAACATAATTATTATCATGACGGATCTCCGGCATATAATATGGCTTTACGCTTACAAACGCACACGAATTTATAGGCTCCCACATCATCTCTAAGGGTATTCGGCTTATCATACATCCTCTCTCTTCCGCGTTCGCCGGCAGGCGCTGCAACGGTTGCAACGGCTCGACCGTCGCACCCGACAAACGGCTCAACCGTAAAAAAAACAAAAAAAATGTTTTTATACTAAGCGCTGTTGATGCATGAGAATAATTTTGTATCTTTGCAAAAAAAATGATCCGCTTAGAAATAAAAGAAAAAGAAAGACTTGCATTGACGGATATATTCGGGAAGGAAACAGATATAATGTGTTGTGGGCAATAGACGCCGTCTCGTATGATTTGTATTGCCGAGCACGGCATATATACTTTTAAAGAATTATGAACTACGAAGAAACATTAGATTACCTGTATGAGCGAACCCCTGCTTTTCATCGGATGGGGTCAAGCGCTTATAAACCTGGTCTTGAGCGTAGTATGGTTTTAGACGATATGTCGGGTAATCCTCACAAAAGATACAAAACCATACATATAGCAGGAACAAACGGAAAAGGATCTGTGGCTCACCTTCTTGCAGCGGTATTACAAGCTGCCGGACATAAGGTCGGGCTTTATACATCGCCACATTTGCTTGATTTCAGCGAACGAATACGAATCAATGGGCGTCCGATAACCCGACAGTACATCGTAGACTTTGTTGGAAAAAATATAAAATTCATAGAAAGAGAAAAGCCTTCTTTTTTTGAACTAACCTCTGCGATGGCATTTGATTATTTCAGACATAAAAAGGTTAATTATGCAATTATTGAAACCGGCTTGGGAGGAAGACTCGACAGTACCAATATTATCAAGCCGATCCTAAGCATTATAACCGGCATTAGTTTAGAACATACTCAATATCTGGGAAATACATTATTAGATATAGCAAATGAAAAAGCCGGTATCATAAAACGTAATATCCCGGTTATCATAGGGGAAATGTATGATGATGAACTTAAGCAATTTTTTAGTAGTAAAGCCTTTGATGTATCTTCTCCCATATCATTCGCGACACAAAAGGACACTCTTCTGGACGCGGAAATGCAACCTGACAGTTCCTGGATCTTTGACTCTGTCGATTATGGCGTTTTAGTCGGCGAATTACGGGGAGCCTCACAAAAAATCAATGCACAGACCGTGTTATCAGCGCTTAAAGTACTATCTGATTCCGGCGTTCAAATACGGATTGCCGCCGTCAGAAAAGCGTTCAAGAATGTAATACAGATGACCCGGCTTATGGGACGCTGGCAGGAATTACAGGCCAAGCCGAAAGTCGTTTGCGATATCGGACATAACGTCGGAGCGTGGGAAATGAATTTAAAACAACTTTTTATTGAATCTTCCCGGCACAATCATACGCATATTATAATCGGAATGTCCAACGATAAAGATGTAGAAGGAGTATTATCCATGACGCCCAAAAAGGCTACCTATTATTTTACACAAGCTTCAGGCGAACGGGCTACTCCTGTCGAAGAGATCGCACAGAAAGGTGAAGCGCACGGACTCGACGGACAGCTATTTCGCACAGTGAAAGAGGCGGTTAAGGAAGCCTTAAAAAACGCATCGGAGAAAGATTTTATATTTATAGGCGGAAGTACTTTTGTTGTCGCAGAAGCAATCCCCTTATTTCCGAAAGCAGATAAAAGATAACAATACGAATTATTGATAAAACACTACAACTATGACAAAAGCGTTACAAAAGAAACTAAATGATTCTCCGGTTGCACGCTGGAGCGTATTGGCGATTGTCTCCATTACGATGATGTGCGGCTACTTCATCACAGATGTGATGGCTCCATTACAATCCATGCTGGAAACAAATTTCGGATGGGGAGGCGCCGAATATGGAATCTTTACAAGTTCTTACGGCTGGTTTAATGTGATGTTGTTTATGTTGATCATCGGCGGAATCATTCTGGATAAGAAAGGAATGCGTTTTACGGGTACAATGGCATGCTGCTTAATGCTTATGGGTTGCGCTCTTAAATATTATGCAATTTCCCCGTTTTTCACGCTCGAAGGAAGCATGTTCGGAATAAAGATACAGGTACTTATAGCATCCATTGGATTTGCAATATTCGGAGTAGGCGTGGAAACTGCCGGCATCACGGTAACAAAGGTTATTGCGCGTTGGTTTAAAGGCAAAGAAATTGCATTGGCTATGGGCTTACAAGTAGCAATGGCACGTATCGGAACCGCACTGGCATTATCGATAACCGTACCTGTTTCAAAATATTTTAATGAAATATCGATCCCTGTTCTTTTAGGATTAGGGCTTTTGTGTATAGGATTAATAGCATATCTTGTTTTTTGCGTCATGGATCGCAAATTAGACGAATCACTTAAAGATACAGAGGCTGAAAACGAAGAAGGATTCCGCATAAGAGATATTAAACTGATTGTAACCAATAAGGGATTCCGGCTCATTGCAATCTTATGCGTATTATTTTACTCGGCCGTTTTTCCCTTTCTTAAATATGCAACATCACTGATGATGAATAAATATGGCGTAGAAGATGATCTTGCCGGCACGATACCTTCATTTTTACCATTCGGAACCATATTACTAACTCCTCTTTTCGGAGGCATTTATGATAAAATCGGTAAGGGAGCCAGTATCATGATCTTTGGCTCTTTATTACTGGTTATCGTACATATATGCTTTGCCATGCCGATTCTGAATGTATGGTGGTTTGCCGCAATTATAATGGTTATACTCGGAATTGCTTTTTCACTCGTACCTTCGGCTATGTGGCCTTCGGTGCCGAAAATTATTCCGCAAAACCAGCTGGGCACGGCATATTCAATGATTTTCTGGGTACAGAACATCGGTCTTTCAGGCGTTCCGATGTTAATAGGATGGGCGCTCGATACCTATTGCAAGACAGGAAACCCGGCTATGCCTTATGATTATACTTTGCCAATGATTATCTTTGCATGTTTCGGCATATTGGCAATACTAGTCGCATTCATGCTCAAAGCCGAAGATAAGAAGAAAAATTACGGTCTGGAAAAACCAAACATCTTTGTTGGTTAAATATATTTAACTAATATTAGTTGTAAATACCTGCAATTAGTAAAGATGAGTCTTTTGGTTCAATTACAATAGTCATATTTCGAATTCCGGATCCATTCCAAGATTATACATTACAAATGAATAAACGTCGGTTTGTTCTTCAATAATTTTACTGACGGGCTTTCCTGCGCCGTGTCCGGCTTTTGTTTCTATACGTATCAACTTGGGGGCGTCACCCGTATTTGCAGCCTGAAGCGCGGCAGCATATTTAAATGAATGTGCAGGTACGACTCGATCATCATGATCTGCCGTTGTTATAAGTATAGAAGGATATGGCGTACCATCATTTTTAATCGTATGAAGAGGAGAATATCCGTAAAGATACTCAAACATCTCTTTATTGTCTTCGCTTGTACCGTAATCGCTAGCCCAGTTCCAACCGATCGTGAACTTATGATAACGCAACATATCCATAACTCCTACAGCGGGAAGCGCCACGCCGAAAAGGTCGGGACGCTGGTTCGCCACAGCTCCGACAAGAAGTCCGCCGTTTGAACCGCCCGCAATACAAATCTTTTTATTAGTCGTATAATTTTCCTTTATCAGGTATTCTGCAGCAGCGATGAAGTCGTCAAAAACATTTTGTTTTTGCATCTTTGTCCCGGCAATATGCCATTCTTCGCCATACTCGCCTCCTCCGCGAAGGTTTGCCTGCACATAGATACCTCCGTTTTCAAGAAACGGAATACGTGATATCGAAAAAGAAGGTAAAAGGCTGATATTAAACCCTCCGTACCCATACAGGTATACAGGATTATTTCCATCACGCTGCAACCCTTTTTTACAGGTTATGAACATCGGAATTTTAGCGCCGTCCTTACTTGGATAAAAGACTTGTTCCGTAGCAAAATCATCTGCATTAAACTTAACATTCGGCGCCAAGTATTTCTCCGATTGATTTTTATCAATATCATATTTATAAATCGTACTGGGAAATGTAAAAGAAGTAAAGGCGTAAAAGGTCTCTTTATCATCTTTATTCCCGCTGAAACCAACCGAACCAAACGTAGGGAGAGTAACCTCATGTTCCAATTTGCCATCAATCGAATAAACATAAGCATGATCAGATGCATCTTTTGTATATGACAAAATCATTTTACCTCCTATAAAAGAGACCCCGTTAAGAACAGTTTCCGACTCCGGAATAACATTTGTCCAATATTTCAGTTCCGGCTTATCAAGAGTTGTCTTCATCAAACGATACTTTGGCGCATTATAATTTGTATAAAAATAAACGGTTTCCCCGATAATTTCCGTAGGGCTATATTCATAATCAAAATCTTCCGTGAGTTGCACAAATTGAGATCCCGATTTATGCAAATCTTTCACAAACAAATTATTACCACGTCCTTCACCCGATTCAAAAACAAATAAAGCTTTCTCATCTTCATCAACCCGGGCCGAATAAAAACGCTTCGGATAATTTTTATTTTCATAAACAAGAACGTCTTCTTCCTGAGCAGTACCCAGTTTATGAAAATAAATCTTATGATTTTCATTTACATTTGAAAATTCCTTTCCGTTCTCCGGCGCATCGTAAGCGCTGTAATAAAATCCGTCGCCCTGCCATTGTGCATCTGTAAATTTCGCCCATTTGATATGATCCGAAGTCAAGGCTTTTATGGCCAGATCCATTACATAGACCTCACGCCAATCACTTCCACTACGAGAAATAGTATATGCAAGATACTTTCCATTATTAGAAAATGATATACCGGAGAGCGCTACCGTACCGTCATCAGACAACTTATTCGGATCAAGCAAAACGGAAGCCTCGCCATCAAGCGTTTCCTTCACATATAGTACGCTCTGATTTTGCAAGCCGTCATTTTTATAAAAATAATACTTGCCATGTTTTTTAAAGGGCACGCCTATCTTCTCATAATCGGTAAGTTCCGTCAAACGCTGCTTTAGCCGAACCCGAAAAGGTATCCGACTAAGGTAAGCCTGCGTCGCCTTATTCTCTGCTTCAACCCAATCAACCACAGCTCTTGTCGTATCGTCTTCCAGCCAACGATAAGGATCTGATACGATTGTTCCAAAATAATCATCTGTAACATTCTGTCTTTCCGCTATGGGATAATGGATATTTTCCGTCTTCGGATTACATCCATAAAAACCTGATATCAAGCCCAAACCTGCCATCATTAAAACTGTTTTTTTCATATTCACATATATTGATATTTAACGCTAAAATACGATTTTTCTTTATTTCCCTGTGTGTCGGTTTATTATTGATGCACATTAAGCCGACAAGTAATGGTTTGGAAACGAGCGAAATTCTTTCGTTTGCTTCGTTTTTCTATTATTTCAAATAACCCATTCCGCCAGCGAAGATAGATACATTTATGCAAATAAACAAGAGGAGTATGTTATTTTATCTCTCATTGATTGATAATTTGCCGGGTAGGTAAAGAGGGGTATTTCACCCCAAACCTCCCACAGAACCGAACGTGAAAGTCTCCCCTCATTCGGCTCGTCTTATCTTAACCGATTTCAATTTGAAGTAACGGGGAATTATTCCCCGACGCCAATGATAGAACAATTCCGGATTCTTCCCATAACATTTGATTAACCATTGCCAAATTTTTCATCATACCATAGAGTGTATCAGCAAGATATTCAGTCATGTAACGCACAGTTACATATATGGTAATTTTTCAGTAAAATCAAATTTCTTTCACCTCCCAGCCCAATGCGCTTGCGCCAAGGATTGCGGCGTCGCTTTCTTTCAATTCCGATACAAGAAGTTTCGTTTTTCCCTGATATACCTTAAGCACATTATCTTCCATAGCGCGTCTTACCGGATTAAGAATCAAATCGCCGGCTTTTGTCAAGCCGCCAAAAAGAATAATTGCTTCAGGGCTTGAGAAGGCAACAAAATTGGCCAGCGCTTCACCTAAAATATTTCCCGTATATTCAAATATCTCCTGCGCAAGTTTATCTCCTTTGACGGCAGCTTCATAAACATCTCTCGATGTTATCTCTTCCGGTTTAATATTGCGTAAAACGCTCTTATCCGTACGATTCATCAATATTTCCCGTACAGTACGCGCAACGCCTGTTGCAGAAGCATACGTTTCAAGACATCCTTTACGACCGCATCCGCACATCCGCCCATCCTGACGGACAATCACATGCCCCAGCTCGCCGGCAAATCCATCATGGCCGTAAACCAGTGTGCCGCCGATCACAATGCCGCTCCCGACCCCTGTCCCAAGCGTAATTTCAATAAAATCTTTCATCCCGCGTGCAGCGCCGTAAGTCATTTCTCCTATTGCTGCCGCATTTGCATCGTTGGTAAGAGAAACCGGAATATGATATATCTTCTCGCTGATAAGCAGAGCTAAAGGAATTGTCCCTTTCCACGGCAGATTTGGAGCAAACTCTATACATCCGCTAAAATAATTACCATTAGGCGCGCCTACGCCGATCCCTCTGATATTACCTGGTCCGCCGGCTTTCTCAACGACCTCTTTGAGACCCTCTGCAAGAGCCGATACATAATCGTTTATATCTCCATAAATACCGGTTTTAATCGAATCGTTATACAGTATCGTTCCTCTCGCGTCCACTATCCCGAAAACGGTGTTGGTACCGCCAATATCGATACCAATTACATAAGGCTTTTCCATTCTTTTGCGTTTTATTTTATTAGACAATTAATTAGACGAGCAAATATAATCCTTTTTATTATTCATGGCAAATCTTTAAAGTGAAATATTTGTATATGCGGAAATAAGGCGTTACCGTAAAGATCAGATTCCCCCGTTTATTTCAAAAAAACTCCGGAACAAACAAATTCCGGAGCTTTTCATATCTTTCAAAGCAGATATTATTTCTTGTCGTCAGTCTTTTTTGTACATTCTTTCTTTTCGCCTTTGCAACATTCTTTCTTTTCAGCAGTATCTTTGCTTTTCTTTTCACCGGCTTTAGCCTCTTTCTTGCAACAGGAAGCCTCCGTTTTTGTACATTCTTTTTTTGTTTTCGTATCCTGAGCGCTAACGCTTACAGATAAACTCATCGCAACGACCAATGCCATTCCTAAAATTACCTTTTTCATAACCATCTGTGTTTTAAATTGTTTGTAAAATATTTATAAATACATCCTTTCTGCCGTCAAAGAAAAAGATTTTTTCCGAAATAAAAAATAGCATTTTATATAAATTATATTTTAAGCCGCTTTTTTTTATTTTTTTAGTAATTATATTCCATTTTCGATTTTACTTTATTCGAAATTCGAAAATTTTACTTATGTTTGTATGCTTAATATAGCATATAAAATCATGAACGAAGCAATACGAAAAGATTTTCCGATCCTGCAACGCGCCATATACGACAAACCGTTAGTCTATCTGGATAATGCAGCCACAACGCAAAAGCCGCGTTGCGTTGTCGAAAAAATCGCGGAAGAATATTACAATGTAAATGCAAACATTCACCGCGGCGTACATTTTTTAAGTCGACAGGCAACCGAGTCGCACGAAGAAGCGCGCCGGACAGTACAAAAATTTATAAATGCAGATAAACCTGAAGAAATTATTTTCACGCGCGGTACTACGGAATCCATCAATCTGATAGCGTCAAGTTTTATCTATGAGTTCATGTCGCCCGGCGATGAAGTAATTATTTCCGGCATGGAACATCATTCAAACATTGTACCATGGCAGATTCAGGCGGCACGATACAATATATCCATGAAAGTGATCCCCGTAAACGAAGCCGGAGAACTCGATAAAAACGAATTTATAAAACTGTTTTCCGAAAAAACAAAATTAGTCTCCGTCACTCACATATCGAATGTACTCGGCTCCATCAATCCTGTGGAGGAAATCATACGGATATCCCACGAGCATAACGTACCCGTGCTGATTGACGGAGCGCAGGCTGTAGCGCATAAAAAAGTGGATGTACAGGCCTTAGATGCGGACTTTTATGCATTCTCGGGACATAAGATTTATGGCCCGACAGGTATTGGCGTCTTATACGGAAAAGAGAGATGGCTGGACAGATTGCCTCCGTATCAGGGTGGAGGAGAAATGATTGCCTCCGTATCATTTGAAAGAACAAAATTCAACGACCTGCCATTTAAATTTGAGGCCGGCACTCCCGACTACATCGGCAGTACGGCGCTGGCCACTGCGCTTGACTATGTAAACCGTATCGGATTACCGGAGATTGCGCAGTATGAAAACGAGTTACTTCATTATGCGACGGAAAAGCTTCGTCATATTGAGGGTATGCGCATCTTCGGACATGCGGCGGAAAAAAGCGGGGTTATATCATTTCTGGTCGGAAATATTCATCATTACGACATGGGGATGCTGTTAGACCGCCTCGGCATAGCCGTCCGCACAGGACATCATTGTGCAGAACCATTAATGCATATACTGGGCATTGAAGGAACAGTCAGGGCGTCGTTCGCTTTCTATAACACAAAAAATGAAATTGACGCATTCGTTTCCGGCGTCGAAAAAGTAAGTAAAATGTTTTGAATACAAAATAAGCCATGCTTCTTCCATACATAGAAAAAAGTCGTATTGAAGCAGGATGCGACGAAGCCGGACGCGGATGTCTGGCCGGAGCCGTATATGCGGCCGCCGTTATTCTTCCGCCGGATTTTCACAATGCGACGCTTAACGACAGCAAGCAACTGACAAAAAAACAACGCGACGCCTTACGCCCCGTCATCGAAAAGGAGGCTATTGCATGGGCCGTCGGAATAGTAACTCCGGAAGAGATTGATCGCATCAATATTCTGAAAGCGTCATTTCTCGCAATGCACCACGCAATAAAACAATTGAAAGTCATACCGGAACACTTGCTGATTGACGGAAACCGTTTTACTCCCTATCCGGACATTGCACATACAACCGTAATCAAAGGCGACGGAAAATATCTATCCATCGCAGCCGCATCCGTACTGGCCAAGACGCACCGTGACGAATATATGGAAGAATTGAATGCCGAATATCCGGATTATCTATGGAATGAAAACAAAGGCTATCCAACCAAAGCGCATCGTGATGCGATACGCTTTCACGGTACAACCCCCTACCACCGAAAATCGTTCACGCTACTCCCGCCCACGCTACTCCCGCCCACGCAATTAACTTTAGATATTTAATTCGCTATCAGATAAAATCATATTAAACTAATTACCTATGAAACAGTTATTCTTTCTGGCAGGACTGATCATGATCAGCCATATGACCGCGGCACAAAATGGAAATGTCTATGAGACGCGTACCGTCAAAAGCGAAATTCTCAAATCAGAACGTAACTATTCGATTTACCTGCCGCCGGATTATGCCGAAACAGATCGCAGTTATCCGGTTCTATATCTTCTGCACGGAGCCGGCGACGACCACACCGGCTGGGTTCAGTTCGGACAAGTGCAACATATAGCAGACAATGCCATTGATTCCGGAAAGGCCGGCCCGATGATTATTGTAATGCCGGACGCCAATACCGGCAGAAGAGGATATTTCAATGACATAAAAGGCGATTTTAACTATGAAGATTTCTTCTTTGAAGAACTTGTTCCGCATATTGAAAAAACATATCGCGTCAGAAGTGAAAGACGCTACCGTGCTGTCGCCGGTCTCTCCATGGGTGGCGGCGGAACGATTTTTTATTCTTTACATCGACCGGACATGTTTGCGGCGGCAGCGCCGTTAAGCGCCGCCACAGGCAGTTGGAGCCTGGAACAATACAAGGAAAGAATGATAAATCAAATGGAAGGAATATCAGAAACTTCAATAAAAAACCATTTCGAACGTCACAGCATTGAAAGTATAATCGACAATGCGTCGGAAGAAGAACTCAAACAGATTAAGAGTGTACGCTGGTATATCAGCTGCGGAGACGATGATTTTCTCTATGAGGGAAACGCGCGTATGCATATCGCTTTCCGTAAAAATGAAATACCTCATGAATACAGGGTCAAAGACGGCGGGCATACATGGTCATACTGGCGAATGGAACTCCCTTTAGTCCTCGAATTTATATCAAAATCATTCATGCAGTATTGATATTTCCCATAATTTCGACTACAGGTGTATATCAACGGACATAACCATTTGGCAAAGCAACTTTAAAAGGCAGGTATCGGGTATACGATGATAGACAACGCATTTGACAGTATTGGGTTGTACGACAAACGATATTTTGTACTGTCCTCTTGTTTTCGGGCTTAATGCTTTCCGGCGCTTTTTCTTGTTTTTCGGCTTCGTGGCCTTACACTTTTACAGTTCAACCGCCGACAGTTCGGCAAATGCTTTCTGGTAATCGCGTTCGGTTTCCAACGTTTGGATTACCGTGTCGTAGTATAAACCTATTTCAAGAATGTAGTCCAACAGCGATATTTCGCCTGTATCCAACGCCTTTTTCAGCAAGTCGGTATGGTTGACTGCCGCCAGTGATTGACGGTACTTTTCAGCCGTCATTTTCAATCCCGCGGTACGGCTATACAGGATTTGAAGTTGGCTGTAGAACTGTTGACGGCTGTCGGATTCGCGCGATTCGGCGGCGCGAACAGATGCTTTGGCCTGTTTCACGCGGTTTTTGTTTTCCCACAGAGGAATGGAAACGCCGACGGTAAAACCCTGATATTGTTGTCCGACTACTTTTTCGCTCATATAGCCTGCCGAAAAAGCAGGTAAGTTCATGGCTTTGCTTAATGATACCTGCCTTTTGCCGACTTCAATTTCCTGCCCGGCGTATTCCAACGCAGGATTCTTTTCGGCAGCCTGTATAAACCAGTCGTCGAAATTGACGGGAAGCGAAATATTGCCGTACTGGTCGTCGTCCAACGCAATATCGATTCCGCCGTTCAACCTTTTGAGTTGAGAAAGCAAAGCGTTCCGTTCCACGTTGATGCGGGATATTTCGCCCTGCACAGTCGAAAGGTTGAGTTGAACTTTGTTATATTCCAACCGGTTGGCGTCGCCCCTGTCCAAGCGCGATTTGTATCCTTCGGCAATGATTTCGGCATGTTTTAACCGCACATCCGATTCTCTTTTAAGAGCATTGTAGTAAATCAATTCGATGCAATACAGCTTTGCTTCCAACAGGATATTCATGCGGTCGGACAGGTATTGCAGTTCCGCCAGATTGTTCTGCCCATTGGCTACCTTACCTTTCATTCCCGTAAGGGTAGGAATATCGAAATTTTGCTTCACGCTGACGTCCGTCCGGTTGCCAATGTCGCCTGGCTTTCCCCACAAGTAGTTGAAGCCTGCTTCGGGATTGCTAAGATAAATACCCGTTTTGTTTCCCAGCTTTTGCGCATCGGCGGTTTTGCGAAGCGCTTTCAGGGTGGTATTGTTTTCCTCTATGGTCGTCAGTACGGTACCGACGTTATTTTGGGCAGACAGCGGAATGCCCGCCAATATTGCCAATATGGTTATTACTATTGTTTTCATCTTCATTCTTATTTATTCTGTTACTTCGTTGTTCGTTATCGCTTCTGCCATCATTTTTTTGTCTGTTACTTCGTCGTCCGTTATCGCTTCCGCCGCCATTTTTTTGTTGGTCAAGAGGTACGTAATCGGAATAATAAAACCGTTGAGAAAGGTTGATGTGAGCAGCCCGCCGAGGATTACTTTCGCCATTGGGCTTTGAATTTCGTTGCCCGGCAAATCGCCGCCCAGCGCCAACGGTATCAGGGCAAGCCCCGAACTTAGCGCCGTCATCAAAATAGGATTCAAACGGTCTAACGAGCCGCGCATCACGCTTTCGCGCGCCGATAGTCCTTCGCTTTGCAAGTCGTTGTAACGCGCTATAAGCAACATCCCGTTTCGCGTGGCGATTCCGAACAGGGATATAAACCCGATAATGGCCGGAATACTGATAACGCCGCCTGTAAAAAAGATTGTGACGATACCGCCGATAAGCGCCAACGGGAGGTTCAGCAGGATAACCGCCGATTGGGTAACCTTTCGGAACTGGTTAAACAGCAACAGGAATATCGCTAAAACAGAGAATATGGAAGTAATGAACAGGATGCGCGAAGCCGCCTGTTCGCTCTCAAACTGTCCGCCGTATTCAATGTGATAACCTTCGGGCAATTTCACTTCGGCATTGATTTTTTTCCGAATGTCATTCACCACGCTTCGCAAGTCGCGTCCGGCAACGTTGGCGGAAATGACAATCTTACGCGCCACATTTTCCCTGTTAATGGCGTTGGGGCCTGTGGACGACGTAATATCGGCAATGTAACGGAACGGTATTTTCCGCCCGCCTGCATCTACAATCATATTACGAATGCTTTCGGCGGTTTCGCGGCTGTCTTCATTTACTTTCAATGTCAGATCGAAAGACTTGTTGCCTTCATACACCTGCGATACCACTTTGCCTGCCAACATCACATTAACAATTTCCGCAAATTCGGGCGGGGTCATGCCGTATTTGGCCAACATTTCGCGTTTGGGTTCTATCTTCAATTGCGGACGTTCCACCTGTTGTTCCACATTAAGGTCGGCAATACCTTCCACATCTCCGATAGATACTTTGATTTGGTATCCCAGTGCAAACATTTTATTCAGATCGGTTCCGAACAATTTAATGGCGATATTAGCTCGCGTGCCCGACAGCATGGCGTCAATACGGTGCGAAATGGGTTGCCCGATTTCGATATTCACGCCGGGCAGCGCTTTCAATTTTTCGCGGATTTCGGTCAACACTTTATCTTTCGAGCGTTTTCCGAGGATAAAAGGCGTTTCGATTTCCGACACGTTCACGCCCAACGCATGTTCGTCCAATTCGGCGCGTCCCGTTTTTCGTCCGACTGTTTGTATTTCGGGAATGGAAAGCAATATGTTTTCGGCAATGCTTCCTATTTTGTTGGATTCTTCCAACGAAATGCCGGGAATAGCGCTAATATTTATGGTAAACGAACCTTCATTGAATGGCGGAAGAAAACTGCGACCAAGCGTAAGGGAAATAATAATGGCGCCCGCCAACGCCGCGCCTGTGCTGCCAAGCGCCCATTTACAGTGGTTTAACGTCCATTTCAACGCTTTTTCATAAACGTCTTTTAGTTTACGCGCTATATACGGTTCCCGTTCGGGTTTATCGCCTTTCCCGGGTTTGCCCAATAAGTAACTGCATAGTACGGGCGTTAATGTCAATGCTACTGCGGTAGATGCAATCAGAGCCACGATAAACGAAATACCAAGCGGCGCCAACATACGCCCTTCCATACCGGAAAGGAAAAACAGTGGAACAAAACTGGCAATAATGATAAGCGTCGAGTTCAGAATGGGTATACGCACTTCTTTCGAGGCATCAAACACGATTGTCATCACGGTTTTTTGTTCGTCTTTTGGCTTCTGCCTGTTTTCGCGCAGTCGTTTGAAAACGTTTTCCACATCCACAATGGCGTCGTCTACCAACGACCCGATAGCAATGGCCATACCGCCCAAACTCATCGTGTTAATGGTTAGTCCCATTAATTTAAGCGCCAAAATCGAAGCGACTAATGAAAGTGGAATAGTTACCAGTGAAATAATGGTGGTACGGGCATTCATCAGGAAGATGAACAGAACGATGATAACGAATATACCGCCTTCGTACAACGATTTTTGAACGTTACCTATGGAATTATCGATGAAACGCGCCTGACGGAAAATATCGGTAGATACATTTACGTCTGCGGGAAATGTGGTTTGCAGTTCGGCCAGCGACTGGTCTAACTTGTGGGTCAATTCTATCGTACCGGTGGCAGGTTGCCTGGTAACAGTAATCAGTACGGCAGGTTTCCCTTTATCGGAAGCAATACCCAACTTGGGCGCTTTATTGCCTGTTTTTACCTCTGCAATATTTTCCAGCATCACGGGAACATCGTCCATGCTTTTAATGACGGTTTTACCCAAAGCGGCTATGTCGTTTGTGGATAGCACGCCACGGATGATATATTCGTTGCCGTATTCATACAGTACGCCACCCGAAGCATTTTGGTTCATTTCGGTTACTACTTTTATTACTTCGTCCAACCCAACGGCGTAGCGTTTCATTTTTTCGGGATTCAGCAGGATTTGGAATTCCTTGATGTCGCCACCCAAAACGGTTACCTGCGCCACGCCGCCTGTGGAAAGCAAACGGGGGCGTATCGTCCAGTCGGCCAGCGTGCGCAAATCCTGTAACGAAGTGGTATCGGCTGTTACCCCGATAATCATCAATTCACCTAAAATGGACGATTGCGGGCCTAATGTCGGGTTACCGACGTTGGATGGCAAAGCGTCTTTGACTACCGCCAGTTTTTCCGATACTATCTGACGGGCGCGGTATATATCCGTGCTCCAATTAAATTCAACCCATACGATTGAAAATCCGGTGGCAGATGACGAGCGCACGCGGCGAACGTCGGTTGCGCCGTTTACCGCCGTTTCCACAGGAAAAGTAACCAGGCGTTCCACTTCTTCAGGCGCCATGCCTTTGGCTTCGGTCATAATAACTACCGTCGGGGCATTCAGGTCGGGAAACACGTCGACTTCCATGTTGGAAGCGGTATAGGTTCCCGCTATCATAAGCAGCAGCGCCGCTACCAAAACAACCATGCGGTTGTTCAGTGAAAATTTTATTATCTTGTTCAACATAACATTTCGTCTTTAGAGATTAATGACTATGACTTTCGGGCATTATGGACGAAACGGCTGCCAGTTTTACCTGATAAGCGCCTTTCGTTACTACCTTATCGCCGGCTTTCAATCCTGACAAAATTTGCACCCTGTCGCCATTGCTTTGGCCGAGGCTTACCTCTTGTTTTTTATAGCCTTCTTCATCCAGTTGCAGATAAACGAAAGTCAAGCTCTGTTCTTCGGTAACGGCCGACACCGGAACGGAAATAACGTTGTTCTGTGCGTTTGAAAGCAGGTAAACCGATACGAACGAGCCGGGGACGATATCGCCGACATTATCAAATTCAAACGTAACGGGGATGTAGAACGACTGCCCGCCCGATGCTTTGCCGAACGAAAGCAAGCGTCCGTTCAGGTCGGAAAGTTTGTACGTCGCATTGTCGTATGATGTTTGAAAATTCGCGCTGCCAATACTTTTGAGCGCTTTGAAATAGTTTTCCGAAACTTCCGCGCGCAATTGTAAACGGCGGTTTTGCGAGACGGTGGCAATGGGTTGTCCCACCGAAACGTATTCGCCCTGATTGACCAAACGGTTTTTGATATACCCGTCGATAGGCGATGAAACCTTTACGCCGCTTGACGTGATGTTGGACGCTTGCGCTTCGTAGGCTGTTTTGGCCGTTTCGTAACGCAGGCGGGCCTGTTCAAATTCTTTGGCGGAAATAATTTGTTCCTTGATAAGATCTTCGGCGCGTTGGTATTCTTTCTGCGCCGTTTCACAGGCGATTTTGGCTTTCGCGGCGGGGTCGCCTTCTAACAGATTTTTTGCCGATACGGTTACAATGGTTTCGCCTGCACGCACGCCGGCGCCGTCGGAAATAGACGGATTGGCAAACGACACGATTCCGTTGGAAGTAGCGACAATGGTTACTTCGTCGCCTTGCGCCGACAGAATTTGTCCGCTTGTTTTAATCACATGCGAGAATGTTCCGGGCATAACTTCTTCCACTGTCAAGCCGGCGGCTTCGGCCTGTTGTTTCGTGAAAGAGATTTCGTCGCTATGTCCGTCGCCGTCCACATGCTCATGCGCGTCTTTAGCGGCGGGATTCTGATTTTTATTGCCGGAATTGCATCCGGTAAAGAGCATTGTTGTTACAATTAATAAACTTATGACGTATGTTTTCATTTTTTTATTTTTTTATGATGCTTTCCTTCTTAAAGATATTGCTATTCGTTGTTTTCGGCTTTCCGATATCCGAAAGCCGGATGACAAATACAGATATTATCAATCCATGCATCTATAGGCAGACACATGAAAATTTATTACCCTAACCGATGTAGGCTAATAATTAAGAAAGCATGCAGGGGGGTGCGCGTAAGCCGTGGAACGGGCTCTTTTCTGCGGAAGTGTAAAATGATACGTATTTCCCGTATTCGGGTTGCGGACTTGTCGTTTCCGCAGGATAAAGCAGGAAGTCCGCAACAAGGTAAAGAACAGGAAAGAAATGAATATGGTCGGGATGATCGCAGGACGTAACCTTGTATTTTATCCTGTTGTCTGCTTGTGGAATAATAAAATCGGATTCAACGATACATGACTTGCCGTGATCCATATCGTTTTCAGCATGTCCGGTATGTTCGTCATTAACCGAATTGTCTTGTTCGCAACATTCCATTATCATACAGACCGCCCCATTGTGGTGGTGATGCGGAACAATGGTCGGCGCCAACATTGTCAGCGTGGCTAATGCAATGAATGATAATGATATGTAAAACTTTTTTTTCAAGGAAAAATATTTTGCCGCAAAATTAACATTTTATTTTCGATTCTCAAAAAAACTGCTTTGAAAAAATGCGTGTGTCAGGAAAAAAATCCGGGAAAGGGGATTGCCAAATTTTTTTTTTGGAGAAAATCAATACTGTTTTATGCAATTTGCAATTCCGGGATATGATACTCTAATAGCGTGAACGTCGACCGGCCTCATCATTCAAGCAAAGACGACCCTTGAACTTGCACCTCCTCCCCCGATACCTGTATTTTCCGGGATCGGTCCACGCGAATAAAATGCGCGGTATGGCCGGATTCGACAGAGCCGATCGGATTTCCCCCGTTTATTCCTGTTACGTCGACGCTATCGCGGTTTACAACGCTAAAAGTATATGCCGCCGCGCTTCCTCCAACATTTGGAATATCCGCCCGCCACATTCCGATAAACGGATTTGCCGGAGCGTTTTCTTTGTCGCTGTGCCGTTTACTCGAAACCGCCCAGCTTGCAAGCAACACAAGCGCAAGCAAGAGGATGTTTATGATCCCGTTGCCGGAGAATTTCAGGGAATGCTTTAACATTCTGCGATTTATGATAATGTGAATGACGGCAAGCAGGACAAGAAACAGTCCGCTGAACAGATGTACCGCCGTCCAGTACGCTTTTATGGCGACAGGAAAAAGGTTTCTGTCGGCGCCTCTTATCAGGAAACCCGATACAAACAGGAGTATCAGGTAAATAAACGCTCCGGTGGAAATAAACGCCCGCCGGTGGAAATATCTTTTGTCCATGATTTTATTCCGTCTTTACAATTATACTGTCGCCTTTTCTTTTTTTTCTCGCCGCCGCATAACACAAATAGCCGACCAGTACGACAAAAGCCAGCGCTATGACCGTCATTTCCGCTTTGTACTGCAACGGGTCCACCCATATTTCCTTGAACAGGTTTATACGCCCGAAAATCTCGACCGGCGTCCAGAATACAATCACCGTTGCGATGGAGTAACGGATGTTTGCGTCCCACGCGCCGATTTTCAACTGGCGGCGAAACATTAACGCCGCGCCTGCCAGACAGCAGGCAGCCAGCAACAGGGTAACGGGATGACGGTCGCCAAGAAAGTCGCCGTCGTAGCAGAACATCAGCGCCAGATAGCTTGTCCAGAGCAGCATGTTCAGCTCCATGAAAGTAACAAGGCTGACGTGCCGCGTCAGGGGACGCGCGGCAATCGCCGTTCTTTTCCCCCGGAAAATCTTTTCCTGGCACCAGTTGAAAAAAACGCAACCCGACCGGATACGGAACAGGTAGAACAGCATAATCATCGCCCAGAAGCCGAACGAGGCCGGCAGAATAAGGTATTCGGGTTTGGTTACGATTTCGCCGCCCACAATTTCGGGCTGCGTCCCGTGCCGGTGGGCGTAGTACATAAACAGGAACTCGACCCAACCGGTCCAGAAAAGCAATCCGCCGACCAGTCCGCAGAGGGTCTGCCGCGTATCGCCCTTTACAAATATGCCTGCAACGACCATCGCCACACCTGCCGCCCCCATGGCAAACGCCGTGCGGTGCAGGGCGGCAGGTTCAAGCAAATGTTCCATGATGATCATCAGCGCGTGCCCAAGCGGCATAGCAAACAATACGGATAAAAAGGAAGCTATTGATTTCCATACATATTTTTTCGTCTTTATGTTTTCACCTGTATTTTTCATAACATTCATTCGTAAATTTCAATTCGTAATTAATTCAACTCGTCGCAATAATAGCTCAATTCCCCGCCGGTATCGTCAATCTCGGTATTGACATTGTACCAGCTGACAATCTGCAATTTGAAATACCGTTGTCCGTCGGCGGCGCGTATCGCGTAGGTATGATGCGACGGGGTATAAACCATCGGCGGCCCGGAAAGCGCCATGGATTCGTCTAATTTTTTGTTTGCGCTGGTGAGCATGCGCTGCGGTCCGCTGTTCGGATCAAACCATGGGTTATCGTCGAAATCCAGCTGGTTTTCTACCAGGTAGTGATACCAGTCGGCTTGCGAATAGGTAACGTATATATCCTTCGTATCCGTTACCCATGCGGCGTCCGCCGGCAGTTGCGAGGCGGATTTCCACCCGTCGTAATTGCCGTAGCCAAGATCGACGGCGCCACCCTGTCCGCAGCCGCTTGCGCCGCTGTTCGTCCGTATATGGTAGCCGCAGAAAGCCATGTCCCAGTCTAAGCGGTCGTACTGTTCGCCCTCCTTTATTTCCTGATTGGGCGCTTTCCGGTTAAAAACCTCGCCGGTGCGCAGGTTAAAGTAGAGCCAGTCGTTCGTCACGCCGGTACTGTAACCGGTCATGCGGGGCATGATTTTCCCCGTAAAAGGCTCCGCGTCATATTTCACGCACGAAACCGGCGGCAGCGTCGCCAAAAAGAGGAACGCCAGACCCGCAAGCAGTTTGTTTTGCTTTTTCATGTGTACATTATTTAAATTTTAACGCTAAGGTAACATGGAACTCACAGCATGTTCATAACTCTTTGGCGCAAGCCGTTTTGCATGTTCGTTTCATGTCTACATTATTTAAATTTTAACGCTAAGGAAACATAGAACTCACAGCATGTTCATAACTCTTTGGCGCAAGCCGTTTTGCATGTTCGTTTCATTGCTTCTCCTTTTTTAATACCTTGATTATTTCATCCACCTTGAACTCCGCCTGCACATAGCCGCGCACGCCGGCGGTAGCAGGGATATTGAACGCCGTCAGCCCCGATCCCAGCGTTTCGGGCTTGTAGTTGAACAGGTTGTTGATCCCTGCCGTTACCTTTACCACGTTCCGGAAAGTCTGCGACAGGGTAAGGTTGCACAGCGTATAGGCAGGCAGGTCGCAACGGAAATAAGCGTCGCGGCTCCGTCCTTCCTTTTCCACATACACGCGGTCTTGCACGTCGAAGCGCTTACGCCCCATGTACGAGGCGGTGAAGCCTGCCGCGAGCGAATAGTCTTTCCGCCGGTAGCGGTATTCCACGCCGCCGGTAGCCGCATGGGGCGAGGTAGTATTGATGCGCACGCCGCCCTGTTCGCTCACACTGACATACGAATAGGATCCTTTCAGCAAAAGGCGGTCCAGTATCTGCCAGCGAGCCAGCAGCTCGCCGCCCAGCAAGTCCTGGCGACCCAGATTGGCGTACTCGAAATTATACTGCATGTCGTATATCCGCCATACGCCCTCTATCTTGTCGCGGAAGAAATTACCGTACAGGCCGGCATTGACAAACAGGCGGTCGTCCGCATATTCCGCGCCGAACGACAGGTAACGGTTTTTTTCGGGACGGAGGTATTCGTTACCCTTTATCATGAACATACCTAAGTGATCCCAGTTGAAAAACAGTTCCTTGATAGACGGCGAGCGGTAGCCCATAGAAAAGTTGGAGCGGAAACTCCAGCGCTCAAAAGGCGAATACTTGACGGCTAATTTCGGCATCCACATAAATCCGAACTGCCTCGAAAAGTTGGTGCGCACGCCTGCCGACAGCATCCACCGGTCGTTCGCCGTCCATTCGTCCTGAAAGAAATACTCGGTTTCTATCAGCGCCCGCGAAGTCATTTTGCGGTTCACGAAGCGGTCGCTGGTCAGTTCGTCGGTGAAATGCTCGATGCCGAATATCAGGTCGTGAGCCTCGAAATAGCGGCTGGCGAGCGTAAGGCGCGGTTGCAGGATGCGGCTCATGTAAACCGTCCGCCGCTCGTCGCGCCGTTCGTGGCGCTTGTAGCGGTCGTAATAGTCGGCGTGGAGGCCGGCGGTCAGGCTGACGTAGTTTTTCAGGCTGTATGTCGCCTTTGCGCCTCCGGTGTAGTCTTTCGACTGCGTGAACACCAAATCCTGTACCATGTCGTAGCTGTTCATAAAGAAAGCCGTACCGTAGAACTGTATTTCCAGGTTATCCGACGGCTCGTAGAACAGCTTTTGCGAAGCGGAGATGTGCTCTGCGCCCTCGACGCCCATCGGCGGACGCGCCAGCAAATTGACGATCACAACATCTTCGTCCAGAAAGGGATTGGCTTCCTTCGTATAAACCTTTTTGTCGCCCGCCGTCTGGTAGAGGTAAAAGCCGTCGCTTTCGCCGTACCACACGTCGGTCTGCGAGGTGAACGCGCCGGATTTGAAGCCGGCGGAAACCCAGCCTTGCAGGTTCGGGCGGTCGACATTCTTTTCGTACATGTACAGGAAATCCTTTTTCTGCGGGTCGGAGTAGTTCCGCTCGTTCATCTGTCCCCAGCGCGTTCCGGCGTCGATGACGAGCGGCTGCGCTGTTTTCTTCGTTATCAGGTTGATGACGGCTCCCGAAGCGCGGCTCCCGTAGAGGGTGCTGCTGGCTCCTTTCACGATTTCGATGCGGTCGATGGCATGCAGGTTGAAACGCTCGTAGTCGAGGTTGCCCGCCATGTCGCCCGTCATGCGCTCGCCGTCCATGAGGAAAAGTACGTGCCGCGCGTCTAAGCCCTGCATACTGATTTCGTTGCCGAAGCCCACTTTCTGGATATTCAGTCCGGGCGTTTCCTGCTGCAAAGCCTGCTGCAGGTTGCCGTACCCGGCGTCGACCATCGCCTTGCCGCTCAGCGCCTGCGTGGTAACGGGCGACAGCTTGATGGGGCGGAGCATCCGCGAAGCGGTTATGACTACCTCGTTCAAGCCGATTATATCTTCCTGCATGTAGAGGGTAAGCTGCGACGCGCCTTTTTCCGTCTTTCCGCTCAGCGGCGCAAAGCCGGTCAGCGTGATGCGGTAGTAAACGCCGCCGTCGGGCGCGGCAAACGAGGCTACGCCATGCAAGTCTGTCATCGCATAGCTCGTGTTCTTCATTTCCGCGTCGGGAGAATAGATGACCATAGCCCCTGCCAGAGGCTGTTCCGTTCCTTTTTCAAGCAGTGTAAGCCGGAAATTTTCCTGCGCCTGCACCTGCAGCGATATTACAAGCGTTGTAAATAAACAGGTTAATGTATATTTTTTTATCATCTCAAAGCCCATGTTCCTCCTTGTACTTGGCAAGGTCTTCCTCATATTGCCGGAAGTCCTCGTCGTAGGTCGCCATGCGGCTGTAGTCTATCTTCTGGAGGTAAACGTCGGTAGAAAAATTCATGACGTTGAAGCTGGTGACAAACTCCATTTCCTTTGTCTCGGCATTGAAATAGCCGGTCACGGTACCTGAACCGCCCCCACCGTCCTCATATTCGTCTGTATTGGCATTGACCACGGATATTCCCTTAGAACCTTGAAACTTTATCCAGTCGGAGCCGAGGTATTCATTCTTTTCCCAAGTGTTGAGTTGCATGAATTTTAGGTTAATGGAAAACGAGATGACAACCGGCATTTTCCCCACCGTGAAATTGTGAATTTGCATGTTTAGCGTATCTTCACTTCTCCATTTGAAATGATACTTGACCGGGCATCCCTGTTCGAGCAGGGTTTTGTTGACTGTACCCATCATGGCTCTTGCATAAAAGACAATACTGTCCTGCAGGCTTTCCCGCGCTATGCGCAACAGTTCGCCCGCAACAGGTTCCTTCGTGATATCCTCGTCGGCTTTGCAACCGGAAAATGCTGCGCAGAACAATATCGTCATCAAACTAAATGCAAAAACACCTTTTTGGATGAGTTTTTCTGCACTCATCATCATTTGCTACCACTAAAAGTAAATGAAGACGTAATACTTGTACCATCAATGACTGCATTACAGTCAAAAGTTACGCTGTTGTCACCAAACACGTCATTAGAGAATGTAGCTGTAATTGGAAGTTGCTCGCCGCCAACAGTTACATAACCTGTTGCACCAGTTTTAAGATTCCCATTTAGATACATGTCTCCCATTACACCGACATTGATTACAACATGGCCATCAATATCGTATGTCTCATCGTCAATGACAAAACTGGCCGCATAAGAGCCTGGTATAGGCCTTCCTGCCATTACCAAATTGTACGCATATCCGGAATATGTTGCCGTATCACCAACAACAGTTGCATTATTGACGCTTGAAGCGTCATCCACACTTTTAGCAGTGGTATTTGCCACATTAACTATACTTGCAGCAATAATAGCTGCTACAAAAAAGATTTTTTTCATTTTTTTTAAATTTAAATTAAACATAAAATTAAAAATAAGAGGGATTTCCCCCTTTTTATTGTTATTTATTGATAGTCTTTTGTCCAGTCATATTCGGCTATTTCACGAAAATCTACACCTAAGACAGCAGCAAAAGTCGAATTTTCACAATCTTGATAATAAGCATCCAAAAATGCTTTGGTTTCGGGATGCGCATATATTTCAGACGTAATGATAAATCTCAATACGTCTTTCCTGATCATCTCGCTGGTAACGGGATCAAGGCGGCTTATGGTTAAATAAAAACCGTCAGGAACGTAATACACAATCTTCTTCAAACTGGGTAAATTGGCGAGCGCTATATAGCCTATTCCTTTGAAATTAGACATATCCAGTTCTTCGAGCAAAGGCAGGTTATAAAAGTATACACGCAGAGAATTTACAGCGTTGCGAGTCCATTCGATTGTTTTGAGTTTCGGACAGTTGCCTACTTGTATTCCTGAATACTGAAAGACGTTAAAATCATTCGTTATCCCCCGTTGCCCAAACTTCTCAGATGCACTGAAATCAATACGTTCAATGGTGTTATCACCGAGAATATTTATAGAAAACAAATTTTTTGCTTCCGACCAGTTAATATAAGTTGTACTTACATTTCTTATTGTCAGACCGTTAAATCCAGATGGCATCCGCAGATATTTCAATTTACAACCGGTTTTTGAAGCGAATGTAACCTGTATTCCCTTATAGGATGGATTCATGGCGATATATTGTGAACCTTCCACATTTTCTACATTTAACGCTGTGCTAGGCGCAATATTCCTGCTTGCTTCAAGAACGTCAATCATGCGGTTGGCGATATTAATCATGACGGCATTGCTCTTGTCGAACATGGAGGGGAAATTGGTTTGCAGATAAGCGCGGAGGTTATCGTCCGGGACTTCGCGCAGGGTGTTGTATGGGGCGAGCTGTCCGGCGTCATTGGCCATTTTCAGGTCGGCGGTTTTATTGGCTGTATATAAATGTACTATTTCGTCGCAGTTGTATCGTGCGCTCGCAGGAAGGTAGAGCTTTTTCACTTCGCGGAGCGGCGTGACCGTTTCGTCGCCGTTTTCCTGCACTTCGATGTCCAGCAAGCCGGGATATTCGTATATTTCATTCCCGGTGAGGTCAACGGCAGTTACGGTAGCAGGCAGTACGGAAAAGTCAAAAACGAATCCGAACTTGTTGTTCGCCAGGTTCACTTCGGTCAGTTTGGGGAATACGTCCAGTCCGGAAGCGTCCGTGAGGTTGCAGCCCGACAGGTAGAGCGTCGTCGTGTTCAGTACTTTCTCGTCCTGCAGGAGTTTGCCTTCGGCGTCGAAGGCGAAGCCTTTCTGTTGCAGGGCGGCTTTAAGTTCGGCGTTGGCAACTTCCACGCCTTTAGGCTCCGCTTTGTCGTCATCTCCGCAGGATGTTGCCGCGAACGCCCCTATTATTGCAATGAAAATAAATGATTTGAAATACTTTTTGTTCATTTTACTGCTGTTTTAAATTAAGAATCATTATAAATAAGTTTTCAGTTTGCAAAGTTAGCGGGCTGCGTCCGGGCGCACAATCCCTAAAAATTAGTAATTTGAGGGATTAAAATAGCTAATAATAGGTATATTTTACACGTAATATTCTTATAAATAGTTAGTTGACAAATCTGTCTTCGTCTTCGCTTTTGCAGCTATCTCTACCATTGTTTTGTATGAATCAAAGGGAACCCCTTGCCAAGTTCCGGTAATGTTGGAGAATGCCATATATTCTCAGAGTTCCTGACCTCTGGGGAAATCAATCTGTCGCCAAATCGTAAAAAAGTGTCGGATTAGAGCCGGGAATGATGGTTTGGGTTTGGTTGAGTTGTTTACATAAATTAACCGGTATTTTATCGTCTGCCCAATGGTCGGTACGATGTATATTAACATGTAAGACTTGCTTTTCGTTATCAACGATGATATCAGCATCCGCCCGGTAAAACTTTCTGAAGAAGTTTTCCTGATGCCACCGGGCAAACATGGTTAAGGCTATTTGGAGAAT
>JAIROL010000164.1 GCA_031257565.1 Tannerella sp.
CTTATTGCAAAAAAACTACGCAGACGAGTAGAAAAGGTATACGCTTAATATAAACATGAAGAAAATACAAGTACGGTCATTTCTTATAAATCAGAGAGAAGGGGGGGTGAGTAGTAACGATTTTTTTAGGATTTCTGAAGCAAAAAGACCTGAATGAATTTATCAGAAAATCATATGTTTTCATGATCAATACATTACGTGATCTGAATATGGTTTCTATTCCGGAATCAATAGCTTCGGGAACGCCGGTTATCACCAATCTGTTGCCTGCTTCGGCCGATTATATAGCCAGGGAAAAGCTGGGCGTCGCAAAAGATCACTGGGATGAATACGATATCATGGAAGTCATTGATAATAATCCGCTCTATGTTCGTAATTGTCTTGATTACAGGGATCGGCTGTCAAATCATTACAGCGCGCAGAAAATAACAGATATTTTTACGGAGTTTTTCCCGGACAGATAAACTTCAATATATCTATTCCGGCGTCAACATGCGTGATACCGTCTCTAACAACGACTCTGTCGTTTGCTTTCCGGCATTCCGGTTAATATTTGTTATTTTAAATAATTTGCTTTCATGAATCATCAAAAATTTTATACCTTTGTCATAAAAAATGCATCATGGTTATTGAAGTCAAAGAAATTACTCCCGAAAACATCACGCTTTGCTTACCAAAAGTCCCAATACAACCTGTGGCTGAGCATGTTTGACGTCCTTTGAAAACCCGCGTTCGCGCAGTTCGTCGCCATAATCCGATTCAAAATAAAGCGTGGTCAGGTTATTCCGAATTATGAATAACTTAACCGCTTTCTAGTTTGCGGGCAGTGTTGGAGTTCTGTCAATTATATTGATTTTTACAACCTTTAGTATACGCAATTATAAAATTCATACAATCTGCAAATTTCAACCGGGACATAAAATAGAATATATGCCCGAAAAATATTTTACAGATATATGGTTTTGTACGATACGTATAATCTATATACCCCTTGTTCCGGTAATATATGTAAAACCTGTTTTTTACTGTCGGTTTTAACATTCCCATTGTCGGCGTTTTAAAGAAAGGAATAACATTAACCCGCTCATCTGCGCCTGCAACAGGATGGTAATGAATACTTTTTGTGACTGTCGCCACTTTAAAACCATTCTTTTTAGTCCGCATTAAATATTCTACTTCATCCCCCCAGATAAACATTTCTTTTTTTATAAAGCCTATTTTTTCCGGTATTCTGCGATTGATAAAGGTGCCGTTAAAAGGAGTTGCCAAACCATGTACGACGTCAACGTCTTTATAGTCGTCAATGTTTGCTTTATTGCTTTCAAGTTCGAAAGTCAACAAAAATTTGTCTTCCATATTTACAACTAAAGGATTGGCATAATCCAAATTGTATTTTTTTGCGCCGTAAAACAATTGTTTTAATCCGTCTTCCGTCGGGAAACCATCGTCATCCATAAGCCAAAACCAGTCATATCCGTCGTCATACGCGGTTTTCATGCCGGTACAAAATCCTCCTGCGCCGCCTGTATTTTTGGATTTGTAAATATATTTGATCAAAATACCGTGATCCGGCTCGCTTAATGAATTTATTTGATGAGTAATAACAGAATCTTCGGAGGCATTCATGTCGGGATTAACGGGAATGATTCGGTTTGCCAGGAGCATTTCTGCCGTGTCGCTTGTAGAGTGATTATCTACGATGTAAATTGCATCGGGAGATAATGTCTGCCGGCGAATCGCATCCAAACAATTTTTAAGACAATCTTTTCGATTGAAAGTAGCGACAATTGCTGCAATTTTATCCATTTTTGTTATATGTTTTTAATATTCAATACTAAATCTACAATCTTATCCATATCATAATACTTATATTCGGCCAGTCGTCCCCCAAAGAACATGTTGGTTTCTTTATCCGCCAAATCTTTATACCGCTGGTATAATGCGCTATTCTTCTTATCATTTATCGGATAAAACGGTTCGGCGCCTTCTTTCCATTCCGAAGAATATTCTTTTGAGATAACCGTTTGGGGTTGCGTCCCAAATTCAAAATGTTTATGTTCTATAATACGGGTATAAGGGATTGCCCTTTCCGTATAATTGACTACGGCATTTCCTTGATAGTTGGCGCAATCCAATAATTGCGTTTCAAAATTTACGGTGCGATATTCCAGTCTTCCGAACCGGTAATGGTAGAACTCGTCGATCTTTCCGGTAAAAATTATTTTATCCGCTATATTTTCAAAATATTCCCTGTTTTCGAAAAAATCCGTATTACATTTTGTTTCTATACCAAACAGTAACCCGTCTATCAATTTGTTATATCCTCCAATGGGGATGCCCTGATAAGCATCGTTGAAATAGTTGTTATCGAATGTAAAGCGAACAGGGAGACGTTTGATGATAAATGCGGGAAGATCCGTACACTTTCGTCCCCACTGTTTTTCGGTATAACCTTTTATCAGGATTTCGTAAATATCTTTACCGACTAACGAAAGGGCTTGTTCTTCCAAATTTTTTGGTTCTGTAATTTCCGCTTCTTTTCGTTGTTCGTCAATTTTCGCTTTTGCTTCCTCCGGCGTTTTCACTCCCCAAAGCGCATAAAAGGTGTTCATATTAAAAGGAAGATTGTATAATTTTCCTTTATAACAGGCTAACGGGGAATTGGTATAACGGTTAAATTCCACAATTGAACCGACAAAATCCCAAACCTCTTTGTTGGAGGTATGAAAGATATGAGCGCCGTATTTGTGCACGTTTATCCCTGCTATATTTTCACAATAGACATTGCCGCCTAAATGTGGACGCTTGTCTATTACCAAACATTTTTTGCCCTGTTTTTCGGCAAGGTGGGCAAATGTCGCTCCGTAAATACCGGCGCCAACGATCAAATATTTGTATTGTTTCATAGTTGACAAAAAATCACATCTAAACGGGTTTTTATTTATGAAAACGAAAAAACTACTGCAATATTATATTTTTATCGTCAAAAATACAAAAAACCGATTGTATCGAGCGCATTTCAAATTGTCACATTCCGTCATTGCGAACGCAGTGACGGGACATACCGCGAAATTTCGCAATGACGGATACAAATATGAAAAACGACAGTTTGGATAGTATTCCCTCGGACGCTCAATAAAGAGGGGATGGAAAACTTGAATGATTTATAATCTTTTAGGAGATGGGAAACCTCAGTTTGTTTATAATGAAATTTTTGACGCCGGACAGGATTGTTTTGGGAAATGTAAAATAGATTGCAGCCATGCATAGGCCCCAGTACAGGATTCTCCACAGGACCTGCTCCGTATGGTAAAAGATGAATCCTCCTCCGGTCAGGGCTGATATGGATACGATCAGGGTTTGTGCGGAGAATGTTATTTTTACCGTTTTGCGAATCAAGATCAGGTAACAGATGAACATGAAGAAGAATGGGATTCCGTAAGCGACGGCAATACCCATAAGCCCGATCTGTTTGATTAGTAAATAATAAGATAACAAGCCTGTGATGGATGATACAAATGCAATATAAGGCAGCCGGATCGTATTTTTCTTTGCAAAAAAGATGGCAGAAATAAATCCCTGCAGCGCATATCCGATCTGGGCGACACACAAGAGATACAGGTAGATGATACTGCTTTCGTATTCGGTATCGACGAGTTTTCCGTAAAAAGACTTCAGGATAAACGATAATGTTATTACAATACCTGTAAGCAATAGCAGATATGAATTTAATATGGAGGAATAATAACTGTCCCTGTCCTTTGATTCCAGTTGTAATACGGACGTTTCCTGCCATGCCTGGAAAACGACGATTGACAATAATTCAATGATGGCGGCAAATTTTAATACCGTGGAAAACCGGCCGGCCTCGTAAAGCCCGTAATAGTAATTAATAAAGTATATATATGAATTTCCGGTTACCCACATAAATAAGACGACCATGATCAGGGGCCAGCAATATTTTAACAGCATCCGGGTTATTTCGGCGTTGGCGACAGAGAGGGAAAAATAATTGCGTACAAGCGATAATCTTATCTCTATATACAATATAATAAACAGCCTGGCCAGTATATTTGCAATGAATATTCCTTCCATATTCCATTTTAAGCAAACTATAAAAACAATACTGAATACGGCTATCAGAAAGGCTGATAATATACCGCATCCCACGAACAGTTTTGTGTGTCCGAGTCCGCGTACGATTTGTATTTGCACCTCATAAAATGACATTGTCAGTAATAATCCGAGGATATAATATCCGCACCGTACAGGGACGAGCGCTGAAATAATAAAGAACAGGATGGATGCGACGCCCATCGTGAGGATGATAAGCCGGTAGCTTTGGTTTATGACGGCTTTGCGGTTGTTTTCGTTTTTGTTATCTATCAGAAAACGGAATACTCCATCCCGCAACTGCAGATTGATAAACGGCATGATTAAGAAAATGGTCATTAAGGCCGTATTATAATAACCTAAATGATCGGGCGCAATAAAGAACGTATAAAGCGGGAATATCAGGAACGTAATAAATTTGGCCCCCAGATAGCCGGCCCCATAAATGAAAATATCCTTAACTAACTTCTTGTTACGGCTTTGTTCCATTATGACTGTGATTTTCGTATGCCATCGTTTTCGATGACAATGAAACGCCGTTTATACAGTGAACCGATCGCTTTTTTGAAACTTTTCTTGCTACAGGAAAAGAGCGAACAGATCTCCTTGGCGTCGCTTTTATCATTTACCGGAAGGTATCCGTTATTTTTATCGAGGATTTCCATTATTTTTTTTGATAGAGGGTACACTTTGTCATATCCGAGCGGATAGAGACTTATATCTATTTTATCGTCCGTACGTATTTCCTTGATATATCCTTTGCATTTTTCTCCAATAGAGATTCGTCCGAATACTTCGTTATGATATAACAATCCCCAGTGCAGGTTATCGATTATAACTTTATACCCCAGTTCCGTTTTATCTGCAATCAGCAGATCGACTTCTTCATTTTTACTGTATGCCGGAGGAATGTTATCTAAGAATTTATCTATGCGCGACGAGGCGACGATGCGTTTGGTGATGAAGTCGGAGTAGATATGGACCAGGTAACGTTCTCCTTTTACCATAGCCGTTTTCTGTTCCCTGAAAGGGACCAGCAGGTCTTTCATGAGTCCCCAGTCCAGAAAAGCTCCTGCGGCGGACGTATCCCTGACGCTCATAAAAACGAATTCCCCGACCGTGCCGACGGGTCTGTCTGTTGTCGCTATTAACCGGCCTTCATTATCATGATAGATAAAAACCTCAATCTCCTCCCCAACGGCGAGATTTTGCGGAACATATCGCCGGGGCAGCAGTATCTCAGTACTGTCGCCTCCATCTAAATAAACACCGAAATCTACTGATTTTATGACTTTTAGCTTGTTGTATTTCCCTGTTTCCAAATGATTATTTTTCGAGCAAAATTAGAAATAATAAATGAAAACATAAAACAATAATTAATAAATTGTTTCGTTTTAGAGTTAATATTGTATCTTTGCATCCGTTTTTTAAAAAAACTAAATTATGAAACAGGCCTTTTTATCTGTGATATTTTTAATGATCATGTTCGGTTCTTGTCGGACTCCAAAAGATATATCTTATTTTCAGGGAATCGAAAATTTGACGCCGGAACAGCGGGAAGCGATGAATCAGAAATATATACCGAGGATATGTATTGACGATCAGTTGATTATTTATGTAACTTCTCCCGACAGGGAGACTGTCGCTCCATTTGCGACTCCTCCTTTCGGGTATTACGCGCCGGGCGAATCGGAAATAGGCATTTCTGCGACAACTCAGAATCTTTTCACTTATCTTGTCGATGAAAACGGCGATATAAACTTTCCGGTGTTGGGGCATGTCCGTGTTGCAGGGCAGTCTATCAATGAAACAATCCGGATGATGGAAGGAATGATCAGGGAGTATGCGCCTCTGGCTGTCGTAAATGTCCAGATAGCAAATTTCAAAGTCGGCATATTCGGAGAAGTCAAAACGGCCAATGTATATACGATAAAGACTCCGCGCGTCTCTATTCTTGATTTGGTTGCTATGGCCGGCGACCTGACCATCATGGGCGATCGTAAAAACGTGTGGCTCCACAGGGATAATAACGGGGAAAAAGTTCAGGTGAAAATGGATCTGACGGATCCGGCCTTATTTGCTTCGCCCTATTATTACCTGCAACAAAACGATATGGTCTATGTCATGCCGAATGATGCGCAAAAAAGAAACTCGAAATTCAGTAATAACGATAACGTGAAAATATCCATGTTTTCGGTTATCATTTCTTCCATATCGCTTATCGCGACGTCTATTTTAACATTAAGAAATCAAAATCTCAATAACTGAACATAATGGAGAACAAAGAGAAAGAGACTGTGAGTTTAAAAAGCGCGCTGGTAGGATATTTACGTCGATGGAAATTATTCCTTGCCGTTTTCATTATCTCATTTATCCCGGCTATACTGTATCTGACATTTTATCCGCGCACATACGAATTTTTGATAGGCGTTAAGTTTCAGGATGAAAAGGAATCGGGCATGGGTAGTTTTGCCCTTGGCGAGGCGGCGGGCCTGATGAAGTCTTTCGGAATCGGAACCGGCGGAGGGGGAAGTCTGAATATAGACGATGAAGTGGCCACCCTGACTTCCAATAGAATGTTGAGCCTTATGATCCTTGATTTGGGTATAAATGTTTCATATACAAAGCCGTACTCTTTCTATAATATGTATCGCGAGGCTCCGTTAAAATTAACGGCCGATTCGCTTACGATTAGAAACCTGAATGACCGGTATGTCTTTAACGTATCGGTTGCGCCGGGAGCCGTCAAGGTGAAAGCAAGCGGCCGGCTCGGCGGATTAAACGAGACGTTTGTTTATGAATCGCTTCCGGCGAATATTAAAATGGGTTCGGACGAATTTATACTTGATTTTAACCCGGACAGCCATGTAGCCGGAGAATCTTTCCGGTTGAAGATCCGATGCCAGCCGGCAAGCTGGCTGGCTGAATATCTTGAAGAAAGTATTGAAATAGAAGAAGTTTCAAACTCCTCGAATGTGGTTCTGCTGACATGCTCCGACCACTCTGTCGAAAGGGGGAAAGATATGTTGAATACGCTCGTATCCAAATATAACAAAGACATGGAGTCGTATAAACAAATGGAAGAAAATAAAACCCTGGAATTTGTTAATGGCCGCATTGTAAACATACTGGATGATCTGGCGAAAACCGAGATGGAAATACAGGCGTATAAAACTAAAAATGAAATGACCTTGTTGGAATCCGATGTTCTTCTATACACGGAGACGCTGAAAGAACTGCAAACGTCAATTGTGGATGTGGAGGCGCAGTCGCGTCTCGTCGATATGCTCGACGAATATATAAAAGATCCTGTAAATAAGGATAATGTTATTCCTTCTTTGTTTTCTGCGGCAAAAGGCGAGCAGGGCGGAGCCGGAGGAGCCATCGAAAATTATAATGAGGCTATTATTTTACGCGACAGATTACTGAGGAATTCAAATGAGACCAATCCGATGTACATCAATGCGAACAGTCAGGTCGAAAAATTGCGCGAAGGAGTTTATGTCATGATCGAAAATGCCCGGAAAGGCGTCAATATTACATTGGATGGACTGAAAGCAAAAGAAAATGCGCTGTTTTCAAAAATGAAGACGATTCCCGAAAAAGAGCGTGAATATAGGGAACTTAGTCGTAATCAGGAAATACTTCAGGGAATGTACCTTGTACTTTTACAGAAACGCGAAGAGACCGTCTTATCCTTATCCAAACAAATGGACCGGGCGCGTGTGATACAGCCTGCCTTTGTGAAGAAAAAACCTCTTGGACCCCGGAAATTGTACGCGGCAATAGGCATACTGGTTCTGACGATTGTTATTCCTGTCGGATATTTGTTTGTAAAAGACTTGTTTGTGTCTATTAAGGAAGAATACAAAAATACGAAAGAGTGATTTTAATATCCGGGAACGTTCTTCATCGTTTTACGGTACACTTCCGTTGTCTGTTTCGCAATTTTATCCCAGTTATATGGGCTCAGATCGTAAGAGGGTTTTGTCTTTTCATTCATTTTGCGTATCAGGGCCTCGCTTAGGTTTGTATTTACAGAGTCGTTATACCGGAAATAACAGGACGACGGAAGGTTAACTTCTTTATTTGCCGGAATATCGCTTGCCAGGACAGGCAGTCCGTAACTCATGGCTTCCAGCAGCGAAATAGGTAGTCCTTCATGAGAGGACGGAATCACAAATAATCCGGCGTACGAAAGCAGCGTATGTAATTTACTCCCTTTAATAAAACCGGTCAGTACGACGCCGTTTTTGTTGGCCGACGATTTCAGCTTCCGGGAATAATCATCCTCTATATCGGCGTCTCCGGCTATAACAAGTTTATATTCGGATTGATGCAGGCTCAGGAACGCTTGTATGAGCAGGTGAAAGTTTTTTTCCGGCACAAAACGTCCCATGGCGAAGATGTATTTATGCGCTTCTATCCCCAGTTCTTTCAGGTAAGTCGCGTTATCTGCCGTTACCGGCGCGGATACTCCGTTATAAATAAGGCTCGCATCCCGGCGCCCGTATTTTTGTTTGATGATATCGTTTATGACATTGGATATGACGATTACCTCGTTTGCAAAAGTACAACCCATACGTTCGCCGAACCGCAACATGCATTTTGCCGCTTTCCCCCATTTCTCCCTGTCGTAGTCCGGACCGTGATGCGTGAAAACGACTTTCATTCCGAGTAAACGCGCGAATGGCGTCAGAATAGCCGGTCCGACGGCGTGAATATGTACGACCTCGGCGCGGAGCTTCCATTTAGCCGCCCAGATCGCCCGGAACGTATGAAGAATGGCTTCAAATGATTTCTTTTTGTTGTCAGGGACGTCGAAAAGCGATACGCCTTTATAGGAAGTCAGGCGATCCTTTACATAGTTTTTGCGACGGATAACGGTCACGTCATATCCCTTTTCTGCAATGCGCGGAAAAAGTTCTTCACAGTGCGTTTCCACTCCGCCGAGGATGCCCGGAATGCCGCGCGTGCCCGTCACGACTATTTTCGGCTTTTTTTCAGGAATTGTCATCTCTTCTCAAATCGCCTTGTCGCGGATCCTGTCCTACATCATACCAGCGTTTGTCTATACAGGCCTGTTTACCTGTCAGGCTTCTCCATTTGTTCTTCACGACCCATTTCAGGGGATGCGTTATGTATTTTTTAGTAACAGGAGCGGCCGTTCCTACCATCCAGCAGTTTTTCGGACACGCGCGTACTTTTTCCCGCACGCTCTGCGCCTGTTCGCTGTTCCATAGTTTGTCAAAATCCGGCATGTTGCGTATATTACCCATACTTTCCATCCAGTAACATGCTTCCATTCCGTTACACGGATAGACGTCTCCGTAAGGTTCTACGAAAAAGTTCACGCTACCTGCTTCACAAGGCAGCATCCGCCTGTTTCCTTCAATGTAATTGATCAACCCCATATTGAAGAATGCGCGGAACCATGACTTGGGATGCGATTCTTTCAATTGCATGTTTATCAGCTTCTCGAAATTACGGCAAACTTCTTCACGGTTGGTTATCACGTTGTCCGATTTATGAAAATAATAGGAATTGTGAAATGCCGAAGTTGCAAATTCAAGTCCCATGGCGCGGCTTAACTTATAGAGCGACAACATATCTTTCGAATTATTGTTCGACACCGTACATCCGAAGCCAATATCTTTCAATCCCATTTCCTTGAGCGCCAGTAAGATACGCAAGCCTTTGTCGAATCCGCCCGGACGCCCCCGTAATTCGTCGTTTTTACAGGATAGCCCTTCGATGCTTATACGGATTCCTATACGGGGGAATTTTTTTGCGAGATCGATGATGCGTTCTTCCGGCCATCCGGAAGTCGATATGACTACGCGCGGGGATTTTGTAAAGCAAACCCGGACCACTTCTTCCAGATCTTCACGTACAAAAGGCTCTCCTCCTGTAAGGTTGATGAATTTTACCGAGGGCAGGCGTTTTATTTCATCGGGGGTTATTTCCTTTGAACGTTCCGTAGGATGATCCCAGGTATTGCACATTTTACAACGCATCGGACAACGGTACGTCAAAATAATGCACATATCGGTGGGTTTACAAGGTTTAACGGTCATAAATACATATTAGTTTATTATAGAACGATTCTGAACCGAATTTATTTTGTGCATGCTCTGATATTATCCGAAAATCGTATGAATCCGTAAAATGACGGAAGCCATCGTTAATTTTATTTTTTAAGTCGGCGACGTCTCCCGGACGGAACAGCAAGCCGTTTTCACCCTCCTTTATCAATTCCGGGATACCGCCGATGCGCGACCCTACTACCGGAGTTCCCAGACAAAGGGCCTCGATAATACTGAACGGATTGTTTTCATAGCATCCGGAAGGGAGGACCAGGATTCGCGCTTTTTGTACGATAGGATACAATTTTTCCGGTTGTATATGGCCGAGAAATTCAATAGGGGCGGATGCATATTTTTTTTGATAAGAATCGAGCAACGGTCCTCCTCCTATCACTTTAAGCGGGTAGGGTAACTGTTCTGCCGCCTCAAGCAGCGTGTCGACTCCTTTCTCCGTCGATAATCGTCCGACATAGCAATAATAGTTTTCTTTTCCTGTTGGCGGAGCCGGTTTTTCGGGCATAAAATTATGCAAAACTTCAATTTGCTCCGCAGCATAGCCGGCTTCCGTCATTTTCGTTTTCAGGAAATGGCTGGGGCTGATAAATTTATCCGTCATGGCGGACAGTTTTTTCATGTTCCAGAAGCAGGCTTCCATCCAGGCTAACAGGCTGGCGATGTAGCTGTTTTTCATGCATTTGCCGGTGAACACCCTGTATTTGTTCCGGAAGCAATCCTCGCATATTTTGCCGTTGCGCAGGCAGCTATAGGAAGGGCAAATAAGCTTGTAATCATGTAACGTCCACACGGTGCGTATGCCTCTTTTGTGAGCCATTTGCGCCACTAAGGGCGATATGTAGGAGTGTATGTTGTGTAAATGAACGACGTCCGGCTTAAAGTCGGAGAGCATCCGATTGAATTGATACGCCACTTCACGGGAATAAAACAGCCTTGCAACGGCAGACAGTTTGCCGTATGTTCCCGAGAATGAGAAACCGACTTCTTTCGGAAAATAGGATTCCCATGGCGAAGGTATATTCTGCGGATGCCTGACGCTGAAAATAGCCGTCTCATGCCCCTTCTCCTGCAGGAGCTTTTCCGTGCTGAATACGGCCGTACAATCACCCCCTCTGTGATAGTAAAATTTATTTACGAAGAGAACTCTCATCCTGCAGCAACTGTTTGTTCGTCGTTTATTTCTTTTTCTTTTTCTTTTTCCCGAACGGATAATGCGGAATATTTATTCATATCGGAAAAAACAAGTCCGAGTATCATCATGATAAACATACCCCTGTTGTGGGTGATGGTTGCGTCGGATGTACATTCGATGATGAAGAATACGACAATCATAAGAGCGATGACTGCTTCTTTCCGAAACCCTGCCTTGAAATATCTGACGGCTTTTGCGGTAAGCCGTATCCAGAAACCGAAGAACAGCATAATCCCGACAAAGCCGAACTGGGTAAGGGCCGGATAATACGTATCGGCAAGAAATATCGGCGCGTGTTCCTCTATACCCGACATGTTTTCCATTCCGTACTTGGCGTATATCGGCGAATAGTAAACAGCGGAAGCATAAGTAGCATAAGAGCCGAAACCGGTACCGAACGGGATATAATCCATCAGTATGATTGTCGAGTAATAGTACAAAGCCATGCGCGCGAACAGATCGTTTGCGGTGCGCTCGTCTCCGAATCCTCCGGTGATGAAGTAGAAATGTATTTTTTCCCACGCCGCGACGATCGTAAGGGCGATAACTATCGCTATGAGTAGTATGTTCCTTGTATTAAGCTTCATCCGGAACGATTGGTTCAGGTAGAAAATCATCAGCGAGCAGCATGTAAAGAAACCAAAGTGTTTTGAACGCCCGGAGAATAGACCTATTGCCAGTATGACGACGAAGACGATCTTGTCGGTTTTTGTATAATTGCTGCAATACAGGTATAATAATGCCAGGACAGAGGAGGCTGTCGCTAACCGTGAAGGATGTACAAACGTATAGTCAATAATATTCGATACCGGACTCAAGACTCCTATGACGAAAACATAGATATAACATAATGCAATGACCTGCCGGATCACTTTTTTCCGGTTATCGCCGAATGCAGGCTTCATCGCATATACGCAGAAAAACGAAATATAGGGTTTTATTTGTATGACAAAATCCGTTAAAATACCTGCTGCGCTGTTTGATTCGATGGCAAAGGAATAAATGAGATAGAAAAGGAAAATGCCTAACGTAATTAGAAACAACCTGTCAAATTCCCATGTTTTGGATCGGGAGACCTTATAGCCGAAGAGCGAAAAAAGTAAAACGGCGCATATCTCATCAACATAGCCGAATCCCAAATAGCCGATGACGTCGTAAAACATCACCCCGAAAATCAGGGCGAAGAGGGTCAGGTTAAAAAAATGTCTGTTTATAAAATCCTGTTGTGCGTCTGTAATATCCTGCATACGGTTTTTTTTATTTATAACGTATAAACCGCTTTTTTAGTATAATTAAAAAAAAAGCTTGCAAAGATAAGAGAATTCTTTTACCTTTGCCAGACAAACCGGAATTAAGAATGATTTTTTTTGCCGTTAAAATTGGACAATGTGTTATTTTGCGAAGTGAAGTTCCATGTTTCCATAGTGTTAAAATATAAATAATGTATATATATGAAGATAGCGATCGCAGGAACAGGTTACGTCGGTCTGGTAACCGGGACTTGTTTTGCCGAAATGGGTACGGATGTATATTGTGTCGATATAGATAAAAATAAAATCGAAGGGTTGCAACAGGGGATCATTCCGATCTATGAACCGGGACTGGAAGAGCTTGTCCTTAAAAATCACAGAAACGGACGTCTTCATTTTACAACCGACCTGACGGAGATACTTGATCGGGTGGATGTACTCTTTAGCGCCGTCGGCACTCCTCCGGACGAAGACGGTAGCGCCGACCTGAAGTATGTGATCGACGTAGCCCGCGCTATCGGGCGAAACATGAAGAAGTATTTGCTGGTGGTAACAAAAAGTACGGTTCCGGTAGGTACGGCCGATAAAATAAAGCAGGCGATTTCCGAAGAACAGAAAAAGCGCGGGGTAGCGATTGAATTTGATATTGCATCCAATCCTGAATTTTTAAAAGAAGGCGCTGCCGTGAAGGATTTTATGAATCCGGACCGCGTGGTTGTCGGCGTTGAAACCGAGCGCGCCCGAAAACTGATGACGAAGTTATATCATCCGTTCCTTTTGAATAATTTTCCGGTGATATTTATGGATGTTCCATCGGCAGAGATGACCAAATATGCCGCTAATGCAATGCTTGCAACGCGGATCAGCTTTATGAATGAAATAGCAAACCTTTGCGAGGCGATGGGCGCCGATGTGACGATGGTACGAAAAGGGATCGGCTCTGATAAGCGTATCGGTCCCGGTTTTCTTTATGCCGGATGCGGGTATGGCGGATCGTGTTTCCCCAAAGACGTGAAAGCCCTGGTAAAAACGGCGGCAGATAAGGGCCGTCCGATGCGTATATTGCAGGCAGTAGAAGAGGTGAACGAGGCGCAGAAATATATACTGTTCCATAAGTTAAACCGTTATTATGAAGGAAACCTGAAAGGAAAACGGATTGCTTTGTGGGGATTGGCCTTTAAGCCGGAAACGGACGATATGCGCGAAGCGCCGGCATTGGTCGTCATTGATGAATTATTGAAAGCCGGATGCGAGATAGTCGCTTACGACCCTGTAGCAATGCATGAGACCAAACGCCGTATAGGGGACAGAATACGGTATGCCGACGATATTTATGCGGCTACGGATAAAGCCGACGCCTTATTGCTTGTGACCGAATGGAAAGAATTTCGCTTGCCTTCATGGGGGATGGTGAAGGAGAAGATGAATAACCCGTTGATTATCGACGGACGGAATATCTATGATGCGGGCGAATTGCAGGGATTAGGTTTTACTTATTACTGTATCGGAAGATAAATGGAAAGCGCTTCACTGGGGAGCGTGGCGGCCATTCCCAATCCGTGAAACGGCATATAACGGATAAACTTTCACATTCCGGTAAACGCCAAAATTTTCCATTGAACAACGGATTCCATAAGCATATCCTTTCTCGGACAGGAATTGAAACATACTCTGCATCGACCCTTTTGTTCCCGATTTCACTTCGACGGGAACAATATCGGTGTTGCATTGTACCACATAATCGACTTCGGCATTGCTGCCTGCTTTTTAATATTGCTGTCTCATAGTGCGAAGGTAATTCATTTTTCCAAAATACAGAGGCCATTTCCTGATTTATTTTCATTTTTAATACTCAAAAAAAATGAAAAAACTTCATTTTACCGGCTCAATTAATTTCCCAAGATTTGTCCTGAAAATCCAATATGGTTTTTACCGCGACCGATGCATTGCGTGACCGATGCGTTGCGCGACCGATGCGTTGCGCGACCGATGCGTTGCGCGACCGATGCATTGCGCGACCGATGCGTTGCGCGACCGATGCGTTGCGTGACCGATGCGTTGCGCGACCGATGCGTTGCGCGACCGATGCGTTGCGCGACCGATGCGTTGCGCGACCGGATATCCGTGAAGAATCAGTAACTGTCGATATGCACTCCTTTTATTGCGCGTCCGCTGGGTTCGTTCATCTCGCGGAAAGAGGTATCCCAGGCCAGAGCTTCGGCGGTGGAGCAGGCGACGCTGGGTACGCTGGGTACGGAACGCGCCGCGCTTTCGCTCGGAAAATGCTCTTCGAAGATGGAACGGTAATGGTATTCTTCTTTATTCATCGGCGGGTTTACCGGAAAACGTTTGGATGCGTTAGCCAGATCTTCATCCGAGACCAGTTCTTCGGCAATCCGTTTCAACGTGTCGATCCAATTGTAACCCACGCCATCCGAGAACTGTTCTTTCTGCCGCCATAAGACGCTTCCGGGGAGCAGGTCCTCGCACGTCTCGCGCAGGATTCTTTTTTCGATGACATTGCCCGGAGCCATTTTGGATTCGGGATTAAGGCGCATGGCCACATCCATAAATTCTTTGTCGAGAAACGGCACGCGCCCTTCGACGCCCCATGCCGCCAGACTTTTGTTGGCGCGCAGGCAATCGTACAGGTAGAGTTTGCCGACTTTCCGCAGCGTCTCCTCATGAAATGCTTTCGCGTCCGGCGCTTTGTGAAAATAAAGGTAGCCGCCGAATATCTCGTCGGCGCCTTCTCCGCTCAAAACCATCTTTATGCCCATGCTTCTGATAACGCGCGCTATCAGGTACATCGGCGTTGACGCGCGCACCGTTGTGACGTCGTAGGTCTCGATGTGGTAGATGACGTCGCGGATAGCGTCGACGCCTTCCTGTATCGTGTAGTGAATCTCGTGGTGGATGGTTCCGATATGATCGGCTACATGCCGCGCGGCCGCCAGATCCGGCGCTCCCTCCAGTCCGATGGCGAACGAGTGGAGTTGCGGCCACCACGCATCGGTCTTACTATTGTTTTCAATACGTTTGGCGGCATACTGCCTGGCGATGGCGGAGATGATGGACGAATCCAGGCCTCCCGATAATAAAACGCCGTAGGGGACGTCGCTCATAAGCTGCCTTGATACGGCCTCTTCTATCGCTTTACGCAATTCTTTCTTGTCGGAAGGATTGTTTTTTACGCAATCGTAGTCCATCCAGTCGCGTTTATACCATTTTACGGGTTCGTTCTCCTTGCTGTGCCACAGGTATCCGGGTTTGAACTGGTCGTATTCCTCGGCAAAGCCTTCCAGACCTTTCAGCTCGGAAGAAACGAGGGTATGTCCTGCACGGTCTTTGCCCACATATAAGGGCATGACGCCTATCGGGTCGCGCGCGATCAGGAAAACGTCTTTCTCTTCGTCATACAGGGCAAAGGCGAATATTCCGTTCAGGTCCTCCAGGAAATCGGCGCCTTTTTCTTTATATAAGGCCAGAATCACTTCACAGTCCGATCCGGTACGGAAGTTGTATTTACCGTTCATGCGTTTGCGGATATCGCGGTGGTTATATATCTCGCCGTTGACGCACAGGATAATTTTTCCGTCAGGACTGATCAGGGGCTGCCCGCCCGACGCCGGGTCCACGATCGACAAGCGTTCATGCGCAAGTATGGCTGTACGGCCGGTATAAATACCGCTCCAGTCCGGTCCGCGGTGACGAATCCGCTTGCTCATCTGTAACGCCAGGTTGCGTAACGATTCTTTTGGATCATCCTTGCGGATATTGAATATTGCTGTTATTCCACACATATTTTTAGTTAGTAGTTAGTAGTTAGTAGTTGTTAGTTAGTAGTTAGTAGTTAGTAGTTAGTAGTTAGTAGTTTTAAGTTGTAAGTTGTAAGTAATTAGTTGTTAGTTGTTGGTTGTCAGGAAGTTGTCTATTGCGGTGGCGGCTTTGCGTCCGGAGGCCATGGCGCGGACGACGAGGCTGGCGCCTGATACGGCGTCTCCACAGGCAAACACTTTTTCCAGCAGGGTCCGGTTGTTTTGATTGACGGATATGTTCTTGCGTTCATCCGTACCGAGCGACAGTTCTTTAATAATACTGTCCTGCACCGGATTCGTAAATCCCATGCTCAGGAATGCCAGGTCGACGTCGAGTAGTTCTTTCTTGCCGGTTCGTCTCATTTCGGGGCGGCCTCCGTCCGGGGATGATATCCATTCGACAGCTTCAATTTCAACCGCTTTGAGGTTGCCTTTGCTGTCGCCGATAAATTGGTTGGTCGTAAGATCCCATCGGCGAATACAACCTTCCTCATGGCTGCTGCTTGTTTTAAGTATCTGCGGGAACAGGGGCCAGGGAGTGGCGGGGTTGAAATCGACCGGCGGGCGGGAAAGTATTTCTATTTGCGCGACGCTTTTGGCGCCCTGACGGTTTGCCGTACCGACGCAGTCGCTACCGGTATCGCCTCCGCCGATGACAAGAACGTTTTTACCTTTTGCCGAGATCAGTTTCTTATCCGGTATCCGGAGACCCTCCAGCAGACGGTTCTGTTGCCCCAGGTAATCGAGGGCAAAATGTATGCCGCCGCATTCTCTTCCGGCAACCGGCAGGTCGCGGGGAACTTCGCTTCCGATGGCTATGCATACCGCGTCGAAATCATTGAGTAACTCTTTCGCTTTCATATCCCTGCCGACATGGTTTTTCGTTTTGAACAGGACGCCTTCTTTTTCCATCAGGCGGATGCGGCGGTCGATGATTTGCTTGCTCAGTTTGAAGTTGGGTATTCCGAACCGCAATAACCCTCCCGGCAACTCGTCTTTTTCGAATACGGTCACTTTATATCCTTTGCGGTTCAGCCGGTTGGCTACCGTCAGTCCGGCAGGGCCGCTCCCTATAACCGCTATTTTTTTCCCGTTGCGTACGGGATTGACGGCTTGTATATAACCTTCCCGGAACGCGGCTTCTATGATTGCTACTTCATTTTCCCGGATTGTTACAGGTTCGTGGATACTCAAGTTCAGTACGCAACTTTTTTCGCATAAAGCAGGACATATCCGACCGGTAAATTCGGGAAAGTCGCAGGTTTGTTCCAGTATCTCGTAAGCCTCTTTCCAGCGTCCCTTATACAGCAGGTCCTGCCACTCCGGCTGCCTGTTGCCGATGGGACACGCCCAGTGGCAAAACGGTACGCCGCAATCCATACAGCGGGACGCCTGCGTACGGCGTTCGCTGTTGTTGAGCGTCTGTTCTACTTCGCTGAAGTCGCGAATCCTCTCATGTATAGCCCTGTATCCGGCTTCCTGTCGGGGTACGGATAAAAATGCGCTTGGATTTCCCATAAGGCTGTTTCTTATTTGATAGTTTGTTGTTTTTTATTCTCCTCCCAGCGGAGGACGTTGAACTTCGGCAATTTTATGCTGTAGTTTTTGTATTTGTTCTTCCAGCAATACCTTTTTATATTCGATAGGTATCACCTCTATAAACTCTTCGATGTATCTGTCCCAGTTGTCCAGCATATCGCCCGCCAGGCGACTGCCTGTGTAGTGGTAATGTTTACGTACCAGTTCGTGCAGTTCCTTGCGTGCGGACGTATCTTCAATGAGGGATAATTCGACCATTTCCATATTGCAGTAGTAGTCGAAATTCCCGTTTTTGTTCCATACATAAGCGACGCCTCCGCTCATTCCTGCGGCGAAGTTGCGTCCCGTCTCGCCAAGTACGACGACGCGTCCTCCGGTCATATATTCGCAACAGTGATCGCCGGTCCCTTCCACGACGGCGATCGCGCCGCTGTTCCGTACGCAGAAACGTTCGCCTGCGCGTCCGTTGATATACACCTCGCCGCTTGTCGCCCCATATAATAAGGTGTTGCCGGCTATCGTATTATCTTCTGCGACGAAAGTCGAACGGATAGGAGGCGCCAGGCTGATACGCCCTCCGCTCAGTCCTTTGCCTAAGTAGTCGTTGGCGTCGCCTTCAAGGTGGAAGCTGACGCCGCGGACAAGAAAGGCGCCAAAACTTTGTCCGGCCGAGCCTTTGAATTTTACATTCAGCGTGCGGTCGGGAAGCCCGGCCTCGCCGTATTTTTTAGCAATCATACCGGAGAGCATCGCTCCGACGGCGCGGTCCGTATTTGCAATGGTATAATCGAGCGAAACGCTCTGCTGCTTCTCGATGGCTCTTTCGGCCAGTTTGATGATGTTACGGTCTTTTATATCGTGAATAGCGTGCTCTTGCGCCGTTTCTTTTTTGATCGCGCGGCTCTTTCCTTCCTCCGGAAAACAGGTCAGCCTGCCGAAGTCGAGCAGGTCGTGTTTGCCGACGCCTTTCGAGGGCTTTCTCACTATCAGGTCTGTGCGTCCGATGATATCGTCTAATCGGGTAAAGCCCATTTCTGCAAGATACTCGCGAACTTCTTCCGCGAGGTAACGGAAGAAGTTGACGAGGTACTCATATTTCCCGTGGAAATGTGTTCTCAGCTTCTCATCCTGCGTGGCTACTCCGACAGGGCAGGTGTTCATATGGCATTTGCGCATCATGACGCACCCTAAGACGATCAGGGCGCTCGTTGCGAAGCCATATTCTTCGGCTCCCAGCAGCGCCATGACGACGATGTCGTGGCCGGTTTTCAGCTGCCCGTCCGTCTGAAGCCTCACTTGTCCGCGCAGTCCGTTTAACACAAGCGTTTGCTGCGCTTCCGAAAGTCCTGCTTCGGGGGATATGCCTGCATAGCGGATGGAGCTTAGGGGAGACGCTCCCGTTCCTCCGTCGGAACCGGATATAATGATACGGTCGGCTTTCGCTTTGGCTACGCCTGCGGCAATTGTCCCTACGCCGCTTTCCGCAACAAGCTTTACGCTTATTTCCGCTTCGGGATTGACATTTTTCAGATCGAAGATCAGTTGCGCCAGGTCTTCTATGGAATAGATGTCGTGGTGGGGAGGAGGCGAGATCAGCGATATACCCGGTATGGAGTGACGGGTTTTCGCAATGATCCGGTCTACTTTATAGCCCGGCAGCTGTCCCCCTTCTCCGGGTTTCGCCCCCTGTGCGATTTTTATCTGTATTTCATCCGCATTGACAAGATATGTTGTCGTGACGCCGAATCGTCCGGAGGCCACCTGTTTGATTGCGGAGCGCATGGATAATCCGTCTTCATGCGGTTTGAACCGTTCCGGGTCTTCGCCCCCCTCGCCGGTATTACTGCGTCCGTGGATGAAATTCATGGCCATGGCGATGGTCTCATGGGCCTCCTTGCTGATGGATCCGTAGCTCATAGCGCCTGTTACGAAACGGCGCATGAGCTCGCTTGCCGGTTCTACCTTTTCGAGCGGTACCGGTTCCCGCGTCTTCCCGAAAGTGAGCAGATCCCGCAGGAATATGGCGTCGGGCTTTTCATCCACGATGCGCGTATATTCTTTGAATTTCTTGTAACTCCCCGCGCGTGCGGCCAGTTGCAAGGTGGAAATGGCTTCCGGGTTCCATGCATGCGATTCGCCGTCTTTGCGGTAGGACAATATACCGTTGTGCGGCAAGACCTGGTCCGTATTCCTGCGGAAAGAGATCTCATGGAAATACCGGATATCCGCGGCAACCTCCTCCAGGCGTATACCGCCTGTTTTGCCGGTTATTCCGCCGAAATATTTTTCGCTTAGCTCATCGCTTATGCCGACGGTCTCAAAAAGTTTTGCGCCGCGGTAACTTCGTATGGTACTGATGCCCATTTTGCTGATCACTTTGAGTAATCCTTTGCAAAGCGCTTTGATGTAGTTTTTTTCTGCCGTTCCGTAATCCAACTGGATCTCTTTCTTCTTTACCATGTCGTCCAGCACGGCATAAGCCATATACGGATTGAGCGCGCTGGCTCCGTATCCGAGCAGCAGGGCCGCATGCATCACTTCCCGCATCTCTCCCGTTTCTACGATCAGCGCGGTTTGCACGCGTTTCTGAACGGCGATCAGGTGGTGATGCACGGCGCTTACGGCAAGAATAGAAGGGATCGGTCCCATTTTCTCATTCGTATTCTTGTCGCTTAATATAATATAGTTGACCCCGTCCTTAACCGATTTTTCCGCATCCCGGCATAGTTGGCCGATCGCTTTTTCAAGTCCGTCGCATCCTTTGGACACTTCATAGATCATCGGCAGTTTAATGGACCTGAATCCCTTATAGCGTATGTTGCACAACACGTCGAGTTGCGTATTACTAAGGACGGGATGAGGCAGGCGAACCATTTTGCAGTGCGATTCGCTGGGCGCCAGTATATTGTCGCCCACTGCGCCGATGTATTCGCTCAGGCTCATCACCAGTTCTTCGCGTATAGGGTCTATCGGCGGATTGGTAACCTGCGCAAACTGCTGCCGGAAATAGTTGTAAAGCAATTGCGGATGTTTGGATAAAACGGCCGGGGGAACGTCAAATCCCATGGAACCAACGGGTTCGGCCCCTGTAACAGCCATCGGGCTGATGATGCGTTCGATATCTTCGCGGGTATAATTGAATAACCTCAGGCGTTGTTCGAACTGATCGACGGCGCCGGCTACGCGGCGTCCCGATTTCAGCTCGTCGAGTTCTACGCGGTTGTTTGTCAGCCATGTACGATAGGGCTTTGCCTGTGCAAGTTCTTCTTTCAGTTCCCCGTCGTAGTATATTTTACCTTTTTCCGTGTCGATAAGGATTATTTTTCCCGGTTGCAGTCGTCCCTTTGTCTTTATTTCGCCCGGTTCGAAATCGATGACCCCCACTTCGGAGGCGACCACCATCGTATCGTTGTTTGTAATCAGGTAACGGGCCGGACGCAGGCCGTTACGGTCGAGCATTCCTCCGGCATAACGTCCGTCGCTGAAAAGTAAAGCCGCCGGTCCGTCCCACGGTTCCATTAAGATGGAATGATATTCGTAAAACGCTTTCAGATCTTCCGATATGGGATTTTTGTCGTTAAAGCTTTCAGGGATGAGCATCGCCATCGCATGCGGAAGGCTCATCCCCGAAGCGACAAAGAACTCCAGTACGTTATCCAGCGAGGCGCTGTCGCTCATGCCGGATTGTATAATAGGGCGTATGTCTTCTATATGATACGGGGAGGGGAAAGTCAGCACGCTTTCGCGCGCTTTCATCCATCCGCGGTTTCCCCGTATGGTGTTTATTTCCCCGTTATGCGCCAGCAGCCTGAAAGGTTGCGCCAGGCTCCAGCGCGGGAACGTGTTGGTGCTGAAGCGCGAATGGACGAGCGCCAGCCCGGCGGTAAAATAGTTGTTTGTCAGGTCGGGATAGTAATGGCGTAGCTGCATGGTCTCAAGCATCCCCTTGTATACGATGTTCCTCGTCGAAAGCGAAACCATATAAAAGTCGTCTTTGTTACATAAGTCGCCGGCGCTGATGCGGTTTTCGATGCGACGGCGTATGATGTACAGTTTCAGCTCGAGTAGCTGCCGGTCGTTTTCGCCGGTGATGAATATTTGTTTGCTGTCGGGTTCCGTCGCGCGGGCGTTATCTCCAAGTATATCCGGATTGGTCGGGACTTTCCGTATATGCATGAGCGAAAGTCCTTCTTTCTCGATCTCTTCAATGATTATACTGAATATCTCGGCCTGTTGTTTTTCGTCTTTCGGCAGGAACACAATGCCGGTTCCGTACTTGCCTTTTTCCGGAACGGGTATTCCTTGCAGGAGAATAAATTCATGGGGGATCTGGAGCATAATTCCCGCGCCGTCGCCGGTCTTGTTATCCGCCCCTTCCGCTCCCCGGTGACGCATGTTCTCCAATACCCTGAGCGCCGACTCCACAATGGCGTGCGACTTTTCTCCGCGTATATGAACAATCATCCCCACGCCGCACGCATCGTGTTCGTATTCCGGATCGTAAAGTCCTTTTCCGTTTGTTAAAATGATTTTTTTTATCATTTTCAATTGTCTTTATATTGTTTTTTGCTTTTAGAAAGTGTCATAATATCTTGCAAAGATACAATAATACTTTCATTTTGTATATATTGGAGGCAAGAATTTGGGATGTATGGGCAGCATATTGATAAATCGCATATTTTTACGTCTTATTTATGCGATATTGTAATTTTGTAAGTCGTTTTTCTTTCGATTTGTTATCTTTGTATCGTTTTGCCGGCATATTGGAATCCTGATTGTGTTTTTGGTATCTTTATCGGCTCACCCGCAAAACCCTGTGTTTGTAAAAAGAAAGAATATGATTATTTTTGTATGAACAATAATAAAAAATGATATGCAAAACAAACTTACAGAAGAGTTGCTAAAATATGTACTTCCATTGGAAATTACAGAGAATTTTGAATTGGTAAA
>JAIROL010000167.1 GCA_031257565.1 Tannerella sp.
TCCTGCGGCCGGTAGCCAATATAACTGACGATGATTGTTGCGGGCAGGAAAGGGATGGATAGTGTAAACAAGCCGTCGATGTCCGTCACGACGCCCAAATCGGTCTTGTCGTTTTTTAGTAAAATGGTTGCGCCGGGGATCGTTTCATTGTTGCGCTCGTCGATTACCTTGCCCTGCAAAATAATCTGGTTTTGAGCGATGACGGCGTTAACGCCAACCAAAAAACAAATAAAAAAAAATAAAAAAGACAGAAATCGTTTGTGACTTCCAATCAATAAATATAATTTTGCCATATCTAAAAGTAATTTTAGTTAGAGCGTCCTTTGAAACCAATTGCCGCGGGTGAAAAGGGCGCTTGTTTTTATGTGAATTTAACAGGGAATATAAAGAATCAATTTAAATGCAATTCAAGAATTAATTAAAAGCATTTAAATCGTAAACATCGATCTACGTTTGACAGAAGCAGTATCTTCAATCTTTTTTTTATCCATTTTGAATAGACTTCGGACATACTATTTATATTTAATGCAAATATCAGGACTTATTTTTGTTCCGGAAATACCGTTTTTATGGTATTTCTTTGTTGCATGGAAAAATATCCGGTAAATGGTAAAATGCTTCATTGCAGGCATAACTTCCTGTCAACGGTTATCAGATAATCGGATTTTTAATGGACGCTGCATGCAATGTGCAGAGCATCTTTTGTTCTTACATTCCATTTTTTTCGGATTTTCCGCATATTCAATTATTTCATCCGTTTAAGCCGTATTTTCAACTGACTTTGGTCATCAAAAGGGCGATTAAAACTGCAATTATCCAAATATATTCTTACCATCAATATTTTACATTTAGGGGGAATGGTACAATATATCGCCTGATTTCTATTGAAAAAATAATCCGGAAAACTTTTAAAATAGAGATTATATGCATAAGTTTGTAGGATCAATATTATCTGTGAACAATGAATATGTTGCGTAATGCGTCAAAAGTGAGTTTTTTTAATGGGTGGATGAGGTTGACAGGCTTGTTCATTGTTTATCTTCTGTTTTCCGTATATGCAAAAGGTCAGTTTATGAACTATGGCACGGATCCATCCCGTATAAAATGGAAAACGTATCAAACGCCTCATTTTAACCTGATATATCCCGGTTCGAATGATTCCGTCGCTTATCGTTATGCATTGTTCCTGGAACATGCTTATCCGCATATTGGAAAAACAATCGAAAAATCCGGAGTTCGTTCGTTTCCGATAATACTTCATCCGGGAAACATGTTATCTAACGGGATGGTTGTTTGGGCTCCGCGCCGCATGGAGCTTGTTACTACCCCGCCGGCAGATTTATCTGCTCAGAGTTGGGATAAACATCTGGTACTGCACGAATCGCGACATGTTTTACAAATGTACAAGCTATCGCAGGGCTTTTTTAAACCGTTTTATTACATTTTCGGCGAACAGACGGCCGGAGTTGCTTCTATTATGGTTCCGAAATGGTTCTTTGAGGGAGATGCGGTCGTGACGGAAACGGCCATGTCAAATGGCGGAAGAGGTAGATTGCCTGAATTTAATATGATATATCGCGCTCAAATGTTGTCCGGCGATTTTTATTCGTATGATAAATGGGCGCTGGGATCCTATAAAGATTATACCGGAGACTATTATGCGCTCGGATATAATCTTACATCTTTTGCCCGCTATAAGTATGGAGAAGATATATGGGATAAGGTTACATCCCGTTATACCCGTCGTGTTTTTCAGATTCCTCCATTTTCAAGCGCGCTGAAACATTATACCGGCGTTAACGCCAAAACTCTTTTTGATGACGCTTATCATTTTCTGAATGAAGAATGGACAGGCCAGGATCATATTTATCGGCAATCCGGATTTGGCGACGTCGTCGATTATATCACTCCGAAAACAAAGCGATACGCGTCATATAATTATCCACAGGTTTTGAGCGATTCTTCAATAATAGCAGTTAAAACAAGCCTTGATAATATTAATTCATTGATCCTCATAAAAGACGGAAAGGAAAAGCGGTTGTGTTATCTTGGAAATATCAACAGTCGTATCATTCTTAGCCATCATCGTGTGTATTGGACGGAATATATACCGGGAATACGCTGGACGCATGAAAATTATTCCGGATTGAAATATTATGATCTGGCGACCGGGAAAATTATAACCGTAACTTCCAATCAGCGTTTTTTAGCTCCTTCAATCAATAACGCAGGCAATATGGCGGCGGTTTCCGAACATTCTGTTTCAGGTATTAACCGGATTGTGTTAATTGATATTGAGGACAGGAAAGAAATCCGGAGTTATGATGTGCCTTCCAATGGGTTTGTTAAAGATATGATTTTTATCGGCGATGATCGTCTGGCCGCTATCGTTATTGATGACGAAGGGTTAAGTATCATGCAGTTTAATCTGTTATCCGGCGAATGGAAAAGACTGGTCGGACCGACGTCTGCCAATATAACTTCGTTAACGGAACAGGACGGTAGATTGTTTTTTGAATCGGGTCTTAACAATACAAATAACATTTACTTTTTTGATTTTCCGACGTCGGAAAGTTTCCGTTTGACAACATCGCGTTTCGGAGCATTTGCGCCTGCATTTTCCGGTGATGGCAAAAGATTGTTTTTTTCCGATTATGAAGCAAACGGTTATCGTATAGCTTCGGTTCCTATTGATAGTTTACAAAAACAACCGGCATACTTTGATCAGGCTCAGGATTTTGCCCTGACTGAAATTATCGCGCAACAGGAGCGCTTTAACCTCGATACGGTTTCTATGGGCAGTATCGATTTCAATCCGAAACCATACCGGAAAGGGAGGCATTTATTTCATGCGCATAGTTGGGCTCCGTTCTATTATGATGCGACCAATATTACTTCACAATCGGACGATTTAAGTACTATTGTAAAACCCGGATGCATGTTATTGTCGCAAAACATGTTAAGTACAATGATTACTCAGGTCGGTTGGTATTATGATGATGGTTATAACTACGGGAAGTTGGCGTTTACATATAGGGGATGGTTTCCTGTAATAGATTTAAGTCTTGAATATGGGGGAAAGGCATTTGATTATAAGTGGCAGAAAAATAAGGAGGGCGAGGACATCTTGTTTTATCATCAGACGGAGCGTAACCTGATTGATATGGAGACGCGTCTGTATATTCCGTTTAATCTAAGCAGGAATCATTATATATCAGGGTTTCGCCCGTCTCTGACATATTCTTATACCAATAATCGGTATCAGCAGCCTGGAATCCGACAATCCCATGATTATCAGTACTTGTTATCTGAGTTGACCTATTATCGTTATCGAAAATTAGCCCGCCGGGATATTTTACCGCGTCTGGGTTATCAGATTCAGTTACAATACCTTGAAGTCCCGTTTGATGCGGAGAATTTCGGTAGCTTGTACGCTGCCAAGGCAATTACGTACTTTCCGGGATTGATCCGGGGGCACGGACTGATGCTGCGTATGATGTATCAATATCAGGATATGGATGGGAAAACGTTGTATATACCTCAAAAGTTAATAAGTCAGCCGCGAGGATATTCTTATATTTATCAGACAAGACAAAAGTTGGAATTAAAAGCCGATTACTCTTTCAGCCTGTTTTATCCGGATTGGAGTATCGGCGGACTGGCGTATATAAAGAGATTCCGGAGTAATGTGTTTTATGATCTGTCAAAAAACAGGAGAAATAAACAAAGTGGATGGACAACCCAAAGTTCGTATGGAGCAGATTTTATTTTCGATTGTCATTTATTCAGAATAAGTTATCCGACGTCATTCGGCTTACGGATCATAAACCCCATCAATTACGGAAATATACAAACAGAAACTTTATTCTCTCTCTCTTTTTAATTTGCCGGGCAGGTAAGGGGAATTTCACCCCAAACCTCCCACAGAACCGAACGTGAAAGTCTCCCCTCATTCGGCTCGTCTTATCTTAACCGATTTCAATTTCAGAACTCCTGACCTGACACAGATTGGATTGTCGCGATTTTCCACATTCATTTACTCTGCATTTGAGACAGATTTTTTGAGCGAAAAAATGATGCTGAAACCTGATTTTTTCGGAAAAGGATACAGTTATGGCTGT
>JAIROL010000207.1 GCA_031257565.1 Tannerella sp.
TCCGAGTTGCATGCGATATGTCCGGGAAATTGTTCGACGTCAGGAACAATTATCGTGTTGGCGGCTTCCCATGCTGCGCCACAAACGCCTTTACCGCGCCTTATCCGGGTGCAGGCAACAGGTCCCTGAAAAGGAGCCAGTACAAGTTCTTCTTCTTTTACTAAATAAAAACCTACCCAGAAGAACCCGAAAGTCTGATGTAGCGCGCCTGCCGTATTTGCAAGGTTTGCAATAAGGTCTTTCTCCGAGCCGACTAAAGCCTCTATTTGGGGAAGAAGCGTTTTGTATTTATCTTCTTTATTATCAGTTGCCGGAATATACAGTTTTTCTGCCATAACTGTTATTTTAGATGCAAATATGGCGATTTAATTTTAATTTGCACAATATTTATTCATAGAATGAAACGGTTTATTTTTCTGCAATCGTGAAAATTCTTTTGCTATTGTGAAAATTCTTTTGCTATTGTGCTTGATTTGCGCTATTTTTGCATGAAACATTTATATAATTATGATACAAAACGAACGCGATATACGAAAAGAGTTGGCTCTACAGGCAGCCCGACAGATGATGGTAGCGGCGCGTACCGCGCCGAAAGGGAAAGGCATTGATATTATTGAAATAGCGCTGGCGACGGACGACGATATACGTCGTATGTCCGATGAAATGCTGAAAATATCAGCGGAAACAGGGATGAAGTTTTTTCTTCGCGATGCGGATAATATCTTGCAGTCTGATGTAGTGATGATACTTGGCACCCGTCGGAAACCACAGGGTCTCAACTGTTTTCATTGCGGGTATAAGACTTGCGAGTCAAAACCGGCAGAAGCGCCTTGTGCGCTTAATACGGTGGATTTGGGTATTGCGGTCGGTTCGGCATGCGCGAAAGCATCCGATTTAAGAGTGGATACGCGCGTGATGTTCAGCGCCGGACTTGCCGCCCAGCATCTTGAAATGCTCGGAAAGGATTGCGGGTGCGTTATGGCGATCCCTGTCAGTGCGACGTCAAAAAATCCGTTTTTCGACCGGAAGCCAAAACAACCGGAAACACAGGAACGTATCGCTTCAACGGATGGAGCATTGCCGATATTTTTGCAGTAGCTATTTTTCAGGATGATGTAGTATAAAAATCCCTATTAGTTGGTATTGTGTAGAATGATTTTTTTCCCGAAATTTGCAGCCGAAAACTTTATATAACGATTACTAAAGATTAGAAATTATGAAGATTGAAAAAATTGTATCCCGTGAGATACTTGACTCCCGTGGTAACCCTACGGTTGAGGTAGATGTGATTTTGGAATGTGGTATTATGGGACGCGCTTCTGTTCCGTCGGGCGCTTCGACCGGCGAGCATGAAGCGTTGGAACTGCGCGACGGCGACAAATCACGTTATCTGGGTAAGGGAACATTGAATGCAGTTGCTAATGTGAACAATGTGATTGCTCCTGCGCTTATTGGTCGCTCTGCTTTGCAACAGCGCGCTATCGATAAGAAAATGATAGAACTGGACGGAACTCCTACAAAGTCAAAACTTGGCGCAAATGCTATTCTCGGAGTTTCCCTGGCTGTGGCAAAAGCGGCTGCCAATTACCTGGATATTCCCCTGTACAGATATATCGGAGGCACAAATACTTATACATTGCCTGTTCCGATGATGAATATCATCAATGGCGGTTCTCACTCGGATGCTCCGATTGCATTTCAGGAATTTATGATTCGTCCGGTTGGCGCTCCGTCTTTCAAAGAAGGTCTGCGCTGCGGAGCCGAAATATTTCATGCGTTGAAAAAAGTGCTTCACGACAGAGGTCTTAGTACGGCTGTCGGCGACGAAGGCGGCTTTGCTCCTGCATTGAACGGAACGGAAGACGCTTTGGAATCGATCCTGAAAGCGATCGAAGTTTCCGGATATAAACCGGGTGTAGATGTGATGATTGGCCTTGATTGCGCTTCGTCTGAATTTTATAAAGACGGCATTTATGATTATTCCAAATTTGAAGGACCCAATGGCGCTAAACGTACGTCTGCGGAACAGGCTGATTATCTGGCTGAATTAGTGGCGAAATATCCGATTGATTCGATTGAAGATGGCATGTGCGAAAATGATTGGGATGGCTGGAAATTACTGACGGATAAGCTTGGCGGCAAATGCCAGTTGGTTGGCGACGACTTGTTTGTTACAAATGTTGAATTTCTGAAAAAAGGCATTGAACTGGGTTGCGCTAATTCAATCCTGATAAAGGTAAATCAGATCGGTTCGTTGAGCGAAACGCTTGATGCAATTGAGATGGCTCACCGTCACGGATATACTTCAGTAACAAGTCATCGTTCGGGCGAAACGGAAGACGCTACAATTGCCGACATTGCCGTAGCGACAAACAGCGGTCAGATCAAAACAGGTTCTTTAAGCCGTAGTGATCGTATGGCGAAATACAACCAGTTGTTACGTATCGAAGAGGAACTGGGCGATCTGGCAGTTTATGGCTATAAAAAAATCAAATAATTAACTTTGAGTGAATAAATTAATAATTTGGGAATGGCGTCTTTGTGAAAAGGCGCTATTTTTTTGGGGTTCGCATGGCTCATTGCCCGACAGGCACGCAGAAGAAATAAACGATTTAAAGATACTGTTTTTTCCCCTGTTTGGTTCCGGCTCCACTGAAACATTGCAGTAGACCACTTCTGTTGACGGTGTTGTTTAACTGCGCCGTCAACAGGCATTCTAAAGATACGAAATAATAAAAAATCCGAACGGTAAAGATGAACCGGACAGAAGTAAAAGTCTGATTGCGTTTTTGAAATGTAGAATGTTATGCGTTTTCAGCAAGGGTATGGCTTTCTTTTTTTCTGGAACAGAAACGTTTGCATTGGCGACAGATGTCGTAGCCAAGTAAGGCGCCGAGAATGAAATCTTCTTCCGGAGTGAGGCGGTTTAACGGGCGGTCAACAAACATTTTGATAGTCTCCAGACATTCAGGGCGTCCGAAATAAAGATTGATGTTATTTTTGCCTGCTTTCTGAACCAGATATCCGATGTTCTGATGTTCTAATCTTTTGAATGCCAGTTCTGAATGTCGGTTATTCATTGTAAAAAGGATCAGGTTTCTGATCCCCTTTTTGTATTCGTAGATATGATTGTAAAGGACTTTGATTTCGGTCGGAAGGATATTTTTTACTTGTTCCATACGTGTGAAAATGAAAGAGGTACACAATCGCGTGCACCTCTGTTCAGAAAAACATTATATAACTAAAGATTTAATCCAACGATTAATACGGTCGTCGGTTTTGTTTGATTCATTTGTTTCATCCAGGGCGAGACCAATAAACTTTCCATTCACAACTGCAATCGAGTCGTCGAAAGTATATTCCGAGGCGTCCACCTGGCCGATGAATGTGGCGCCCGATGACTGAATTTCTTTGTAGATCAGTCCGAGAGCGTCGCAAAAAGTGTCCGGATAGGATTCGGAATCGCCTGTTCCGAAGAACGAGACTTTTTTGCCCTTAAGATCAGATTTTTTCAGCGCTTCAACGCCGTCATACCAATCATCCTGTAACTCTCCGCTACCCCATGTAGAACTGCCGAGTAACAAAACGTCGTATTGTGAAATAATTTCAGGCGTAATCTTTACTACCTCGTAAACGTTATCTTTAGAAACGCCTAATTGTGAAGCGATTTTATTCGCAATGTCTTCCGTCATACCTGTGGTTGAGCCGAAGATAATAGCTGTTTTCTCCATTTTCCTGTTTTTATTTAAAATTACTTCGCAAAAGTAAGTGTTGCAACAGGAATAAGAAATCCCCATTAATAGCTATTTTCAATCATTTACTAGCTATTTCAGGCTATGTTTTCAGGGCGTATTCTCTGATATTAAAGAAAACCTGTGATAGCGTATATGGCAAAAGCAGCCGACCATGCCAATGCCGTGTTGTATACAATCGTAAATAACGCCCACTTTTTTCCGGCTTCGTTTTTTATCGCAGCTAAAGTGGCTATGCAGGGAAAATAAAGTAAGATGAATACCATGAAAGACAACGCCGAACGTTGTGTGAAATCTCCTGATTCTATCAAGGTATTAGACAAAGTTTCCTCACTTTTGTCATGGTAAAGTATACCTAAGGTACTGACTCCGATTTCCTTTGCGGCGGTTCCGGACAATAAGGCTACAGTCGCCCTCCAGTTGAGGCCCAATGGCCTCATGACCGGTTCGCAAAATTTGCCGATACGTCCCAGAAACGATTGTTCATACTGTATACTTTCTTCATCTGCCGTCTCTTCTTCCGCTTGTGCGGCATCCGTCTTTTTCGATGCCGTAACCTGTTCTGTTTGTGCGGTTTCGCTTATTTCATCTGCCGCCTCTTCTTCCGCTTGTGCGGCATCCGTCTTTTCCGATGCCGTAACCTGTTCTGTTTGTGCTGTTTCGCTTATGATGTTTACTTTATATCGGGGGTAGTAGCTCAGGAACCAGATGATGATCGAAGCGACAAGAATGATTCCTCCCATTTTTTTGAGATATTGCCTGGCTTTATCCCACATGTGTCGTAGCGTGGAATTTAATGTCGGTATGCGGTATGGAGGCAGCTCCATCACAAAAGGGGTTTCGTCGACCTTAAAAATTATCTTTCTGAATAGTTTAGCTGTCAGTATGGCTACCAGTATTCCTGTTAAATACATGGATATCATGGCTGTTCCTGCATTATTGGGGAAGAAGGCGCCGCAAAATAAGATGAATACGGGTATTCGTGCGCTGCACGACATGAATGGGTTTATAAGTATGGTTATCAGACGGCTACTGTAACTTTCAATGGTGCGCGTAGCCATGATAGCCGGCACATTGCATCCGAATCCCATAATAAGGGGAATGAACGATTTGCCGTGTAATCCCATTTTATGCATGATTTTATCCATAATGAATGCAGCGCGCGCCATGTAGCCCGAATCCTCCATAAGAGATATGAATAAATAGAGTATCAGGATGTTCGGCAGGAATACGATAACGCTTCCGACTCCGCCGATAATACCGTCTACAAGAAGGTCTTTGAACGGACCGTCGGATATGCGGGATGAGATAAGATCCCCGAGCATTCGGACGCCTGTATCAATCCAGTCCTGCGGGTACGCTCCGAGAAAAAATGTAGCCATAAACATAACCCACATGAAGAAAATGAAGATCGGGAAACCGAGCCATTTGTTTGCAACGAGTTTGTCGATGTCGCGTGTTTTTTTGTTTAAATCCCGTGTTCCGGGGATATATGTTTCCTGCAGCGCTCCTGAGATGAACCCGTATTTCGCATCGGAGATAGCTGTTTCGACGTCGTTATTGGTTTGAAGTTTTATCTTTTCGGCGGCTTTATCCGCAAATCTTTTCCATTTGCCGTAATCAGCGCATTTACTTAACAGTTCGTTAACTTCAGAATCATGTTCCATCAATTTGATTGCCCAGTAGCGCGCCGGAAATTGCTGCGGTACGTCGTCGCTCTCCCGAATCATATCGTTGAGCGCCGGGATTTCAGGCTCCGTTGCGGTTCCATAATTGATGTGTATGTGCCTTGCTACCTGGTTGCGACCTTCGAAAAGATCTATGACGACGTCAAGCAGGGCGTTAAGTCCGATTTTACTTTTTGCCACCGTCGGGATCATGGGTATGCCGATCATTCCGGACAACTTTTCGTGGTCGAGTTTTGCGCCGCTTGCCTGCAACTCATCGTACATATTAAGCGCAACGACCATGCGTGGGTTGAGGTCGATCAACTCGGTTGTCATATACAGGTTACGTTCAATATTTGATGCAACGACCGAATTGACGATTACATCCGGCATCTTTTCATAGAGATGCCGGCGTACAAATTTTTCTTCTGGCGAATAGGCCGAAAGGGAATAGGCGCCGGGTAAATCCGTAATATTGAAATGATAACCGTTATAATTAAAATGTCCGGTTTTGGCGTCGACTGTGACTCCTCCGTAATTCCCGACATGTTCGCTTTTTCCTGATAATGCGTTAAATAACGAAGTCTTTCCACTGTTTGGATTTCCGACGAGCGCAATGTTTATGATATTCTTACGATAAGCCGTATGTTTATCTGATTGCTGATGATGGCGACGATGCGTATGACGACGTCCCGCCTGATTGTCCGTGGTATTTATATTCTGATACTCGTCATTTATTTCATCATGGCGGTAGTTGTTGGAATATACTTCTTGTTTGTCCGTAAGCGCAATTTGTTCATTGACTTCCGATTCGTATAAAACGTCAATCATTTCCGCTTCGCTATGCCTCAAAGATACTTCGTATCCCATAATTGAATATTTGACAGGATCTTTAAGAGGAGAGTTTTGGATTGAAGATACTTTTCTGCCGCGAATGAATCCCATCTCTGTGATGCGTTTACGGAAGCCGCCATGCCCATGTACTTTGACTATGATAGCCGATTCGCCGTTATGTAAATCAGATAACTTCATGTTTTCTTGTTTTGCCGCAAAAGTAGCGAATTTATTTTATTCCGCATATCCCTATTAATGGGGATGCGGATATTGTTAATACCGGATAATAGGGGCGATTCGGATGGTTGATTAAAAAATAAAATAAGTATCTTTGTAACCGACTATTCCTCAAAAACAGAAATGTATGGATAAAATAATATTTTCGGACAAGATGAAGCTTGCAGACCTGATCTTAGTCAATTATAATCTTATTTTTATGTTGCCGCGTTTAGGTATACCCCTTGGTTTCGGCGATAAGAGCGTCGCGGAAGTTTGTATGAAATACAATGTGCCGGTTGATTTTTTTCTGCTTATATGTAATGTTTATACTTTTGATTCTTATGTGCCTGACAAGGAAGATGTAGTAGTTACGGATATGCGTTTACTGATCCCTTATCTAACGGCTTCACATGATTTCTATCTAAGAGAAAGACTGCCGCATATAGAGCAACATCTGGATCGTATCGTCGATAAGGCGGAGAAAAAGTATGGTACGGTACTGAAACGTTTTTTTGACGAATATAAAAACGAAGTGTCGGAGCATTTTGTTTATGAGGAGGAAACGGTTTTTCCTTATATACGGGCTTTGATTTCCGATAAGCCGGACAGTACTTATCATATCAGGGATTATGAGAGAGCCCACAGTAATATAGAAGATAAGTTGAATGATTTGTTGCAGATCATATTCAAATACTTTCCGGGCGATACATCTTCGATCGATTCGGTTGAAGTCGTGTATGATATTTTCCAGCTTTCATCCGATTTGAATAAACATTCTTTGATTGAAGAAAAAATTCTTGTGCCGTATGTGGAATTATTAGAGAAAAAGCAAATATGAGTGACCGGAAAAAAGTGCTGATTGTAGAACCGTCTTCTGTTGTTACGGAAGGATTGATGAAAATACTGGGAGAATCCACACAGTTTGAATTATTGTCGCCGTTGCATGACGTCGAATGTATCAACGCCCGTCTTGCTACGGGGAAACCGGATATTCTGGTTTTTAATCCGACTTTGTTGCCTTATTCCAGGCGTCCGGCGCTGAGCGGCATCATGCAGGATTATCCTCAGACGGCAGTGGTCGCCTTGGTTTATCAATATATGGAGCATACGATTCTGCGTTCATATCACGGGGTACTTGATATCCGTGAAGAGCGCGGGCGTATTAGCGAAATATTGATTGAAAGCTGTTTTGCCGGAAAATCGGACGAGTTGCCTGACGATAGTAATTACGAGCTGACAAAGCGTGAAACGGACGTGCTTGTTTTGATAGCTAAAGGATTGATGAATAAAGAGATTGCTGATCGATTGAATATTTCGATCCATACGGTAATCTCGCATCGTAAGAATATTACTCGTAAGACAAATATAAAATCTGTTGCAGGTCTGGCGGTGTACGCTTTGATGAACAATTTAGTGGAAGATAATTCGCTCTAACTGTCAATATCGATATGATTTACCTTTTCTGTCTGTCGGAACAGATATTCGGGATATTCATATAGCTTGAATTTTGACTCGGTTATGCCTTCGGTATATTCCCAAATAGACTGATATGATTTTACGTCTTCTCCCAATTGCTCCAATTGTTTCAGGTATGCCAGGATTGATTTATTTTCCGTGATGTATACTTTTCCGATATTTTGTATGGCGGGACTGTGCTTGCGTGTGGCGTCATGGTCAAAGCACAAAATCCTTTTTCCTTCCGGAGTAATACCGGCAATACCGAATGTCATGCTTTTGCCTATTCCCGGCAGATTAAGTACGCTACGGTCTGTGGCGACAAACATTCGTTTCTTTTTTTGAAGGAAGTCGTTAATTTCATTGATATAAGGGATGTTATTGTATAAAATACGGATAAATGCTTCCTGTTCTTCCTGATCCAGTTTCCCGTAAACTTTCTCTTCATACCTTTCCTGCAAGGATCTTGCAATTGGCGTATAGACGGCATAATTTTCACGGAAACCTTTTACGGAGAAAGTATAATATGGAACAACGCCGTTGTTTATTAATACTTTGCGTAATGCGACCGCGTGCCCGCGCCTTGAAGAAGCGACATTGAATACCATCTGGTTGGTTATAATCCAGCCCACGGAGATGATTCGTTTTATGGCTTCTTTTGCTTCTTTTGTCATTTCCAACGGGGTCTGGAAATGTGTCTGTATGATGAATTGTTTGATTCCGATTTTAGAGGCTTTTTCGCGGAATTCTTTTAAGAAGGAAATGAGTTCTTCATCAATACGCATGGGAAGGTAAGCCGGCAATCGCGTGCCAAGGCGGATACGTTGTATTTCGGCATATTTGTCTCCGTCGGGACGAATCAGGTTCGCTTTCTTTTTTTGCAAAGCCATTTTGTAGATGGCGTCGAAAATATGGCGAAGTGTTGCATTACGGCTCATTAAGGCGTCTCCTCCCGTAATAAGTATATCCCGTAATTGTGTGTCCTCTTCGAAATAAGTCATTAACTTTTTTAGTTTCAGCGGCCATGATTCTTTGGGGAGTAATTCTTTCAGGTTGAAATTAAGGCGTTTACTTTGAAAATCATACATGCGTTGGCAGGAAGCGCATAATCCGCCACAGGCGCGCCCGCAGGAATCCGGGATGAATATGGCCACTTCAGGATAACGACGGTGGATATTATGTCCTTCGGGCAGAAGCCAGCCGGCCGCATTTGCCTTTCCGGGTTCTACTTCGTCTTCTTTTTCCCATGCTTTTATCTCGCTGAACGTGTCGACTAATTCTCTGGTATACAGTATATAGGAGCGTATGCCGACGTCGTCGTAATTTTTACCTGTAATATCCAACAGGGAAAGATAGTATGGGGTGATAAAAAACGGAATACCTTTTTTTTTGGCGTCGTGAAGAATATGCATGGTTTCTTCCGATAGAGCGTTGTCTAAGTAAAAATTGAGTTCATCCGGATTTTTGATTGCCATGTGCAGGTGGAAGCGGTAGTTATTCCACCATTCTTCGACTAAACGTTGTTTTTCTTCAAAACTACGGAAGCCGGGTAAGAAATAGGGCGTGTTGACGGAATGCCTCCGTTCAAGGCGCAGTACGAGTTTTCTGATAATACGTAATCTGTTTTCTTCCCGAACTTGTTGTACGGCCGGACTTAGTCCTGAAACCCAATGTTTGGACCATTGTACAAGTTTTGCCTCCGTAACGGGTTTTTTATATGTTTTATCATCTGTGTTGCGGAATATGAAATATAAATCGGTCAGTAAATCGACGCTTGCCGACTGTATTTTTGTTTGGGTAGCGATTTCTTTTTCTGCTATCCGGTCTGCCCGGGAGTTATTAATTGTTTGGTTGTGTAGAAAAGAATATAACAATGAAATGGTTTGTATATAGACCTCTTTCTCGGTAGAAAAGTCTTTGACGGTTTGTCCGTCGTGATTGCACAGTCGCGCAACTGCGTCATTGCGGCAGAGTCTTATTATCATCTGCTTGAACTCCGTAACAGTTTCCGCTTTCTGAGCCGCATTGTATATATGCGGCAGATCAGTTGAAAATTTTCTTTTCAAATCATTTAAATTCCAATGCATATAGAATGTATTCATAACGTAATAGTTTTAAGTCGAGTTATTAAGCGTAATTCAAAGGATAAATATAAGAAAAAAATGATTCATCTCCAAAAAAAATATTGCATAATAGCTGGTCGTTGGTTGTAAAAGACTGTTTAATAAAGCATTGTATTATTTTTATTGTCATTTGATCAGGAATGTTTTTTGGATTCTTGTTTTTTTACTACTTTTGCACTTTCGCAGAAACGCGTATGTGCGTACATTAATTTGAAATATTAATAAAAACAATATCGTATGAATTACGCTTTAGTAACAGGAGGCTCCCGCGGCATTGGTCGTGCGATTTGCATTGAATTGGCTGCCAGGGGGTATCCGGCGCTTATCAATTATGCTTCAAATGAAGTGGCGGCGTTAGAAACAAAACGGATAATAGAGGAAAAAGGAGGTACGGCCGAGTTGCTTCCTTTCAATGTGTCTGATGGAACTGCAGTGGATATGGCATTAGAAGAGTGGGGTGAAAGACATCCGGAGGATTATATAGGAGTTTTGGTGAACAATGCAGGTATTCGTCAGGATGCAATGATGGTTTTCATGCAGGATTCGCAATGGAAAGAGGTGCTGGATATATCGCTGAACGGATTCTTCTATGTAACGCGTCGTCTGCTGAAAATGATGTTAATGAAGCGTAATGGGCGTATTATCAATATAGTTTCTCTTTCCGGCCTGAAAGGTCTGCCGGGACAGACAAACTATTCTGCGGCAAAAGCTGCCGTAATAGGCGCAACGAAAGCGCTTGCGCAGGAGGTGGCGCCTCGGAAGGTGACTGTTAATGCCGTTGCCCCGGGATTCATCGCAACAGATATGACGAAGGATTTGGATGAGGAAACTTTGAAAAAGACCGTACCGGCAGGACGTTTTGGACAACCGGAAGAAGTCGCTGCACTGGTAAGCTTTCTTGCCTCGGACTCGGCGGCTTATATAACAGGAGAAGTGATATCTATTAACGGAGGTCTTTATTCCTGATATTATCCGGAAAATCAGCCTTAGATAAAGCAGGGGAATGTAAACTGCTTATTGATAAACCAATATGAATAGACGAGTTGTAATAACAGGTGTCGGTATTTATTCCTGTCTGGGTAAGAGCCTTGACGAGGTAGCTTTATCTTTATATCAGGGCAGGTCAGGTATCGGCGTCGATCCGGCGCGAACGGAGTATGGGTACCGTTCTCCGTTGACGGGTATCCTCGAACGTCCGGAGTTGAACGTGTTGATTGATAGGCGCATGCGCCAGTCTCTTCCTGAAGAAGGCGCATTTGCGCTCATGGCGACATGCGAAGCGCTACGGACGGCAGGGATGGATGACGATTTCAGAGCAAAAGAGGAAATCGGCGTTTTTTACGGAAATGATACTTCGGCACAAGCTGTTATTGAAGTGCATGAAATCATGCGTGAAAAGAAAGATTCCATGTTGATTGGCGCCGGAGGCGCTTTTCGGTCGATGACCTCTGCCGTATCCATGAACCTTTCGACGATATTTAAACTGCGCGGAGCGAACATCTCCGTTGCGGCCGCCTGCGCCAGCGGTTCACATGCAGTAGGACTGGGATATACGTTTATACGTAACGGAATGCAGGATGTTGTTTTATGTGGCGGCGCACAAGAAACAAATCTTTATTCGATGGCAGGCTTTGACGGACTGAGCGCGTTTTCTATGCGTATAGATGAACCGGCAAAGGCTTCCCGTCCGTTTGACGCAAGTCGCGACGGACTGGTGCCGAGCGGCGGCGCCGCGAGTTTAATTCTTGAAGACGAAGAACATGCATTGAAGCGCGGCGCAGCAATATATGGCGAAGTGGCGGGATACGGTTTCTCCTCTAATGGCGGACAGATATCTCAGGCGAGCGAAGTCGGTTCTGCCATTTCTATGGAACGTGCGCTGGCCGATGCAGGAATGAAAGCGTATGATATCGATTATATTAATGCGCATGCAACATCCACTCTGCAGGGCGACCGTTGCGAAGCAATGGCGATCGATAAACTATTTGCAGCTTCGAGGACGCCTGTCAGCTCAACCAAATCAATGACCGGCCATGAATGTTGGATGGCAGGCGCAAGTGAAATTGTCTATTCGTTGCTGATGATGAAGAATAATTTCATAGCCCCGAATATTAATTTCGAAACGCCGGATGAAGCGGCTGTCAATCTGAATGTGATTTCAAGAACAAAAGGGCGGAAAATAGACGTCTTTCTATCGAATTCATTTGGCTTTGGAGGTACAAACAGTACGGTAATAGTAAAAAAATATAAATAGATAATGTACACATGGAAAGAAAAGAAATCGAATCAAAGGTAAATGCGTTTCTGGTCGAAGAAATGGAGATTGAAGCGGGCGATATTAACAATGAGGCAAAACTGAAAGAAGACCTTGGCCTTGACAGTTTGGATTTTGTTGATATTGTCGTCATTGTGGAAAAAACATTCGGCTTTAAACTTAAGCCGGAAGAAATGTCGAATGTGCTGACTGTGAAAGAGTTTTGTGATTATATAGAGTCTAAAATGCAAGTATGCGGACACGAATAATTTGATAGAGAATAATTATTCGGAGTTTCAGCAGAAATAGGAGTAATCAGGAATGGCCGGCGAAGAAAGAAAATGGAAAGGCGTTACGGGAGGGACGATCTTCGGGCAGAAGGCGATGAAAATACTTTTTTCAATCGTAAATGTCCGTATGGGTTATGTTGTCCTTGCTTTTGTCGTTCCTTTCTATATGTTATTTGCACGTAAGGGATACCTGTCTATATATCGCTACTTTCGTAAACAACACGGATATTCGGTGATGAAATCTTTTTTTAAAACGTACCGTAACCATTACCTGTTCGGTCAAATGATGCTGGACCGTTTTGCCGTTTATGCCGGACAGAAAAATTTCAAAGTGGATAATCCGGATAATGACTTGTTTCTTGAAATGGTTCATGCTCGACATGGTTGTATTATAGCAAGTTCACACATAGGGAATCCGGAATTATGCGGCTATTTGTTAAAACAGAAAACCAAACGTATCAATAGTATGATATTTGGCGGTGAAGCGAAAGAAGTTCAGAAGAACCGGTCGAAAGCGCTGGACGAAAACAATGTACGCCTTATCCCTGTGTCGGAAGATATGTCGCATATGTTTCTTCTGAATGAGGCTTTGACAAATGGCGAAATAGCGAGTATATTATGTGACCGCGCTTTTGGAAGTAATAAGGTTGTTGAATGTGATTTTCTGAACGGAAGGGCTACTTTTCCTGTCGGCGCATTTGTGCTTGCATTGCAGTATAATGTGCCGGTTATTGCCATGTTCGTATTGAAAATATCCGCTTCTCTTTACCGTATCCATGTTGTGTCCGTGCCTGTTCCCCCATCAGGGAATAAGCGTGAACAAATCGGACAGATGACACGATCTTTTGTGAAAATTCTGGAGGGTATTGTGAAAAAATATCCTGAACAATGGTTTAATTTTTATGAATTCTGGAAGTCATGAAGAAAAAGATTGCCCTCATATCTGCTAATGTATACAAGATTCCCTATCCGGTTTATCCGCTTGGTATTTCATATCTGGCAAGTTACCTGTCTTCGGCGCTTCCGGATGATTTTGAAGTAAAACTATACGATTTCAATCAAGAGGAAACAGAATCATTCCCTGATTTTATGCGTGATAATGATTTCCTCCTGGTGGGAGTTTCCATGCGTAATTTTGATGATTCGACAAATATTTACGAAGAAAATATTTTTATTATAAAATACAGGGAAATAATGGATATTGTTCGTTCTCATACCAATAAACCGGTTGTAATCGGAGGATCCGGCTTTTCTGTTTTTCCCGAACTGATGTTTAAAGAACTAAATCCCGATTACGGCATAAAAGGCGAAGGGGAAGAATCGCTCCGGCAGCTTGTTCTTGCGCTTGACGAAGGACGGGAGCCTTATGATATTGAGGGACTCGCTTACCGTTTGCCGGACGGGACATTTTGCGTTAACGGGCATACAAAATATATTTCCGCTCCGGTGTTGCATGTCGAAAATAAGTGGGTGGATTATTACTGGAAAGAAGGCGGGATGCTGAATATTCAGACCAAACGCGGATGTCCGTATGATTGCATCTATTGTAGCTATCCGTTGATCGACGGCCGTCATGTGCGTACGCTTGACGCTAAAATGGTGGTGGAAAATATCGAAGAACTTTACTTCTCAAAGGGGGTCTCTTACCTGTTTTTTACCGATTCGATTTTCAATATTCACAAAGATTATAATGAAGAACTGGCGAATCGTCTGATAAAAAGCAAAGCCAATATACGATGGGGGGCCTATTTCTCGCCTTCGAATATGACTTTTGACGAATTAAAGTTATACCAGCAATCGGGACTGACGCATGTTGAGTTTGGAACAGATTCGTTATCGGACCGTCAATTAGAAAAATATAATAAAAAATTCCGTTTCCCGGATGTAAAGAAGCAAAGCGAATATTGTGGAAATCTTGGTATTTTCTACGCTCATTATCTTATTCTGGGAGCTTATGGCGAGACGGAAGATACGCTGAACGAAACGTTCGGCCATTCGAAAGAACTTGGATTTACGATTTATTTCCCATATATAGGGATGAGGGTTTATCCTGACACGAAATTGTGCAATATTGCCGTTAATGAGGGGCTTATAAGGTCTTCCGACGAGTTGATAGATCCTGTATATTATATATCGAAAGACATTGATGAAGAAACGATCCGCGTGCGTGCTGCAGCGACCGGTCAGCGATGGGTTTTCCCTGATGATCCACAGTCGCCGATGGTGGATGTATTGCGTAAGCGCGGACGCAAAGGTCTTTTGTGGGAATATTTAAGATATTAATATAAAAAAAAGAAATATGAGCGTTAAACCGACAGATGTTGATGTTATAGACCTGTTGCCACAGCGACTGCCGTTTATTATGGTAGATAAACTGATACATTTTGATTCGGTATCCGCAAAAACGATTTTTACGGTGCGCGAGGATCATTTGTTCTGCACGAATGGCTTCATGGAAGAGGCCGGATTTGTGGAAAATATTGCTCAGACATGCGCTGCGCGTACAGGATATAAGCAGCGTATGGAGAACGATCGTTCAGGTATTCCGGACGTCGTTTATAGCGGTATTTCCGGACGAAAAGACAAGTATGATAAAATAAAAATCGGGGTTATCGGAATGATAAGCGTGTTGGAGATGAAACGCCGTCCTTTGGCAGGAGAGGTTCTGGAAACATCGATTTTTATAGAGGAAGAAGTTTTTTTGACAACATTTATTCGTTCGGAGGTTAAAATAGGCGATGAAATAGTTGCTACCTGCCGGATGAAACTGTTTTTAACGGATAAAACGGCGGAATAGCAAATGGCCGTATTCCGGTAAAGTGAAAAATAGAGAAGTTTGAATTATGGACGAAGTGATATTGAAGGCGTCTAAGGAGTTTGAAGTCAGATTTAGCGAGGTGGACTCGATGAATATCGTGTGGCATGGCTCTTATGCGCTTTATTTTGAAGATGCGCGTGAAGAATTTGGCCGCAGATATGGTCTGAGTTATCAACTCTATTTTGAAAATGAATGTCCGGCGCCATTGGTCGAATTGAATTTCAGATATATAAAACCATTGCTTCACGGACAACGTGCGCGCGTGGATATCACATTCCGCAATTCGCGTGCGGCAAAAGTGGTTTTCGATTATGAAATTTATCTTGCGGAGGATAATAGCCTTGTGACTACAGGCCGTTCCGTACAGGTTTTTGTTGATAAAAATCGTAATCTGATGCTTACAAACCCCCCGTTTTATGAAGAATGGAAAAAGAAACATAACTTATTATGACGGTATTATTGAATGATAATATAGTTTCAGCTCTGGGATTTACGGCGGAAGAAAACTACCGTAATGTAAAACAGGGGGTATGCGGGCTCAAGTTTTTTGCAGACCGTTATGATCTGCCGGAGCCGTTCATGGCTTCGGAGATTGATGATGTGCGGTTGAATGAATCTTTTGCCGGAGTATCGGCCGGAGTATCCGCTGTGACAGGAAAAAAAACGATGGCAGGACATGACAAAGCAGATGTATGGAAAGAAAAAAACAAAGTGAAATATTCAAAGTTGGAAAAAGCCGCTATCGTTTCGGTTTCCGAAGCGCTGAAAGGCACGAATGTAGACCCTTCGAACGGGCGCGTACTTTTTATTTTATCAACGACGAAAGGGAATGTCTTTCTGCTTGATGAGAATGAGAGCCAAGGTTATGAACGCGACCAGCTTCTCTTGTGCCGTTCGGCGGAGTTGATCGCCCGCTTTTTCGGAAACGGTAATCCTCCGATGGTTGTGTCGAATGCGTGTATATCAGGGGCTTCGGCTATGATAACGGCGCAACGGGAACTGCGCTCCGGGCGGTTTGATTATGTGATAGTCACGGGCGCGGATGTGCTTTCGAAGTTTATCGTAACCGGTTTTCAATCATTTAAAGCCTTGTCGCAGAACGTCTGTAAGCCGTTTGATGCAAATCGTGCGGGGTTGAATATCGGAGAAGCTGTCGCTACGGCGATTATGACTGAACGTTCCGAAAATGAGCTTCGAAACGGCGATATTGAATTTACGGCAGGCGCTGTGCGTAATGACGCCAATCATATATCCGGTCCTTCGCGTACGGGCGAAGGCTCCTGTCTGGCTCTTCGTGCTGTCATGAAAGGTATTGATCCGGATGAGATCGCTTTTGTAAGCGCCCACGGAACGGCGACGCTCTACAACGATGAGATGGAGGCTGTCGCGTTGGCGCGCGCCGGATTGCACCATGTGCCGGTAAGCGGTCTGAAAGGATATTTCGGACATACGCTTGGCGCTGCAGGCGTACTTGAGAGCGTGATTTCCACTCGTGCATTAAAGGATGGGATCATACTTAAAACGTATGGTCTCGAAACGCCCGGCGTAACAAATCCGCTCGATATTGTCACGGAAAACCGGAAGACGACAAAGCGTCGTTGCATAAAGATGCTTTCCGGTTTCGGTGGTTGTAATGTCGCGACTTTGTTTACTAAATATTGAAAAAATGAACTATATAAAGTCATATTGCAGAATTGTCATGGCAAACGCCGTACTGAATGGGCAGACTCTTTTTGAGTCTGACGGCAGAACGTATACGATGCATGAATTTCTCTCTGTCCTGTATGAGCGTTTAGGAACGGATTATCGCAAATTTTACAAGATGGATGCGTTGTCGAAGCTTGGTTTTCTGGCGTCCGAAATGGCGCTTGCCGGTATCGACCGGGAAACGCCAAAGGAAGATATGGGCGTCGCTTTTTTCAATACAAGCGCATCGCTTGAAGCTGATGAAAAATACCAGCAGACGATTCGACATAAAGACGACTTTTTTCCTTCTCCTGCGGATTTTGTTTATACGCTGCCGAATATTGTGACGGGCGAGATCGCTATACGGAATAAAATATACGGAGAAACTTCATTTTATGTGATTCATCGTTTTTTGAGCGATATTATTTGTGAAACTGTAAATAATATGATAACCTTTGGCGGGATGAAACGCGTATTAGCAGGATGGACGGAAGTAAATATGTTTACCGGCGCATTTAACTGTCTGGTGATGTTATGCGAGGCAGGCGGCATTTCCGGAGCGGGTACGCCGGATAGCCGGACAATAGTCGCCGGCGCCGTTGAAGCAAATAGTTTGACGATACCTTTGGCAGACGGCGAACTGGAAAAATTATATATGTGATTTTATTAATATTTAAATAGAAAATAATGGAAAATTTGATGTTAGAACTAAAGAATGAAATTATCAGGGTATTGAATCTTGAAGGCGTTAAACCTGAAGATATTGCTGATGACGGCGAACTTTTCGGCGACGGGTTAGGACTCGATTCGATTGACGCCCTTGAGCTTATCGTTTTGTTGGAAAAGAATTATGGTATCAAGCTGAAAGATCCTGCGGAAGGCAAGGCTATTTTCAAATCCATACGCACGATGGCGGAATACGTGCAGGCAAACAGAATAAAGTAAGACAGTACCATAAATGGACAAAGAGATATATATCACCGGAGCAGGCGTTTCTTCTGCCATAGGAATGAGTAAGGCTGAAACTCTTGACGCTTTACTTAATCAAAGAACAGGCGTGGAGCCTGTCAGGTATCTCCGAACCTCGCATACCGGCCTTCCGGTCGGAGAGGTGAAGTTCAGCAACGACGAACTTCGGGAAATGCTGAATATTCCTTCATCGGAGGCGTTCATACGTTCCTCCTTGATTGGAATACCTGCCGTCAGAGAAGCGTTGCAGCAGGCGCAGCTTGGCGACCGTTCGTCATTACGCGCGGCGTTCCTGTCAGGTATAACCGTCGGCGGTATGGACCAGGCGGAGTGGATGTATTCCGATTTCCTGAATAATGATTCGAAAAACGATTACATCGAACTTAACGACTGTGGCGCTTGTACCGAGCAGATAGCTGATTTTATCGGAGGTTTTCGGATGGTCTCGACGATTGTGACAGCCTGTTCATCGTCAGCCAATACAATTATGATGGGAGCCGATCTGATTGAAAGCGGACGCGCCGATATTGTCGTAGCCGGAGGCGCCGAATGTCTTTCACGTTACCATGTGAATGGTTTCAATACATTGATGATACTGGATAAGGCGGTATGTCGGCCATTCGATCGCGATCGTGCCGGAATTAATCTCGGCGAAGGCGCGGGATATCTTGTTCTTGAGTCGGCAGAATCGGCCGGTCGTCGCGGCGTGAGACCGATCGGTAAAGTTTCCGGCTATTGCAATGTGTGCGACGCTTATCATCCGACTGCTTCCTCTCCTGATGGACTGGGACCCTATCTTGCAATGAAAGGCGCTGTTGAGGATGCGGGATTGAAACCTGAGAATATTGATTATATCAATGCGCATGGTACAGGTACGCCAAATAATGACTTGACGGAAGGGCTTGCGGTCATGAGACTTTTCGGCGATAATGTGCCGCCGCTTTCATCGATAAAAGCATATACCGGACATACGACAAGCGCTGCCGGAAGTTTTGAGGCTATCATTTCTCTGCTTGCTATAGAGCATAATTTCCTGCCTGTAAATATGAATTTCAGGAATAAAATTGAAGAGCATAACTTTATCCCTGCGACTGATCCGACGCCTTCACATTCGCTGAAACATGTGTTGTCGAATTCGTTTGGCTTTGGGGGGAACGATTCTGCTATTATCTTTTCGAAAATTTAATCGACTATGTCAGTATATATACAATCGGCAAATCAAATATCGGCGCAAAAACCGCTGTCGGACGAATGGTTTGATCATCCCGTTTATTATGAAAATAAACGCGTACCGACTATCGACCCCGACTTCTCCGGGCATTTTTCGCCATTAGTAGCGCGTCGTATGTGCGTACTTTTGAAACGCGCAGTGATTCTGTCGCGCCTGGCTTTAAAAGATGCTTCGGTTGAAATGCCTGATGCAATAATCAGCGGAACAGGACTCGGTTGCATTGAAAATACGGAGAAGTTTCTGCATGCAATTATGGAGAATGATGAAAAATTTCTTCAACCGACCTGTTTCATGCAGTCTACGCATAATATACTAAGTTCAACGGTTGCCATAGACATGAAATGTCATGGATATAACAATACATACGTACATCGTGGAGCATCGTTTGAGAGCGCTTTGCTGGACGCAGTTATGCAGTTTGAACAGAAACGCGTACAGCATGTGCTGGTGGGCGGATATGACGAACTGACGGATGATTATTATAAATTCTTTGACAGGATTGGTATCTGGGATTTTGTTCCGGCGTCTTCTCCGAAAAAGAAATGTTTTGCCGGCGAAGCGGCATTCGGTATGCTGCTTGGCGCGACTAAGGATGAACATACGATATGTGAAATAAATGATGTTGAACTGATGCATAAACCGACGCCCGAACAAATGCGACAGACGCTTGATCGGGTACTTGCGAAAGCCGGATGCGGTTTGTCGGATATAGACGCCGTTCTTACCGGTTTGAGTACGCATGTGGAAAACGACAGGGTTTATCATGATGTGACGGCCCGGTTTTTCAGAGATCATCCTATTATGCAATACAAACATCTGTTCGGCGAATCTTTTTCGTCGTCCGCTATGGGCGTTTATGTCGCAATGACTTGTCTTCGCAACGGCTATGCGCCTTCTTTTTTGTTGTCGAAGGAAAGCGCCGATATCAAAGACGTTAAGCGTATACTTGTGTACAACCATTACAGAAATAAGTCTCACTCATTTATATTATTATCAGTATGCTCAAATTAATAGGTAGTTCAATCGTACAGTGTCTGTTTCTCGCGGCAGGGCAGGTATTCTTGAAATTCGGACTCGATAAAGTAGATAAATTTAGTTGGACATGGCAGTTTTTCCGCGGCTTCTTTACTAACTGGTGGCTTCTGGGATCGGGACTTTCAATGGTTGCAGCTTCCATTATATGGTTCTTTATATTGAAATACAATGATTTATCGCTTGCTTATCCATTGATAAGCATCAGTTATATTTTCGGAACGCTGGCCGCCGTTTTCATTTTTCATGAGACGGTTCCTTTCACACGCTGGGTAGGAGTTCTGTTTATCATGATAGGCGTTGCCTTCCTTGCCAGACCGACGTAATTGCGGAGAGAAAGGCTCATTTTGCCTTACTATAACTGCTTTATTATCAATGTTTATAAAATCGTAAATCTTCAATGTTAGCGATTTTCCACTTTCTACTGAAAAAGAAAATTCGTTGTTCAGGTAATTTTTCCATCCAAACGAAATCTGATCTGAAAATGGGATTTTATTTTCTTTGAATGGAACCCAAAAATCCGTGCGAGTATTGTAACTCATTTGTTACTGTTCCATCCTGAAAGATTCGGATGCAAAGCGGCTGCACGGGCTGTACGGAGCGCGGGCGGAAACTGAAAACCGGATAGAACATGCTAAAAATCAGCTGTATGCCTGTGTAACCATCACCGATGATTTTCACGTAAATTTTTGTATCCCCTTGCAGGTTATAACCGGCTCTACATCGGTAGTAACGGTTTTGAAGTTCCGGATTAATTCAAAGGGTCTTTTTTACCCACAAAATGACTTCAGACTTCCGGTTTGGGCTGTGTTCTCCAGGTTACTGCAACTTGCGGATTTCGTCTGCCGTCAGGCCGGTCAGTTCAGTGACGTCCTCGAGCGACATCCCCTTTTTCAGACAGGCGGCAGCCACTTTCTCGAGTCCTTTCTCCATTCCCTGTTCGATTCCTTTCCTGATTCCTTGTTCCATCCCCTGTTCGATTCCTTTCTTGATTCCTTTCTCCATCCCCTGTTCGATTCCTTGCCTGATACCTTTCTCCATCCCTGTCCGTTCCGCGTCGGACAGGACGCTCCGTTCGGTAAGAATAGCGTCCCGGTACTTGTCGTACGTAAACAGCTGTTTCTTCGTATAGGCGCCCGCTTCCAGGTACTTGA
>JAIROL010000222.1 GCA_031257565.1 Tannerella sp.
AGTTGGGTATAACCCCGCCGATATCTCATAAGGGTTGAATAAGAAGAGCCGTGTGAGGGGAGACTTTCACGCACGGTTCTGTGAGAGGCTGGCGCTGAAATGCGCTGGCCTACTCGACAGCTGTCCGCTATTTGTTGATACAGCGAATTGAGCAACCTGTATTTAGGCAGTAATGCTACTAACATTGATATGTCGCTCGTTCTCTCCATCTTTATTCAATCTAACTCGTTTATTTCTCGCTTTAATTCCGTCAATAGCTGTTTCTCTGTCGGCAAGTAAAGCTGGTATTTGCTAGCCATTATCGCTTTATTTTCTTCCGGCAAGGAGTATTTTACAACTGCGTTGTTTTTGTCTGCGCATAGCAAGATCCCAATAGTCGGATTCTCATCTGCCATTTTCTCGTTTCTATCGTAGTAATTCACGTACATTTGTAACTGTCCAATATCAGCATGCGTGATTTTATGTGTTTTAATTTCAATAATTACGAAAGAGCGCAATAGCCGATTGTAAAAAACCAAGTCGATAAAGAACTCATCATCTTCCAGTAAGATTCGCTTTTGCCGTGCAACAAAGGAAAATCCATTACCTAATTCCAATAGAAAGAGTTGTAGATTGGTTATCAATGCGCTTTCCAAATCTTTCTCATAATATGCAGCATCACGTTTTAAACCTAAAAACTCCAATACCATGGGGTCTTTTATGATCTCGGTTGCCAGTTCCGGCATCCGTTGTTTACGTGCAACTTCTAAAACAGCCTTTTTGTCATTGCTCAGCAATAGTCTCTCATATAGCCCTGAATTTATTTGTCTTTCCAATTCTCTTCCTGTCCATCCATTGTTTGCTGCTTCCAGTTCATAATACTCTCTTTTGTCCTCATTGTCAATCTGCATAAGCAGCTTATATTGAGACCAGTTAAATTGCGTCCGCACTGCGGTCGCAATTGGATATGTTCTATAAAACTGTCTTGCACGCTCTAATTGTCTCGCTGAAAAACCTGTGCCAAATTCAGGTTCTATTTCTTTTGAAAGATTTTTAATCAGGTACTTTCCGTATTCTGCCCGGTCTTTACCTTGCTGTTCTTCAACGAAAATACGTTCTCCTAATTTCCAATACATTTTTACCCGCTCAAAATCAACACTTCTTATAGCAGAATCTCTGGCAGACGTGATAATGCCTTTTATATCAGAAATGAAATCTGTGTGGAGTTCTATGTTTTTATTGCTCATAAAATATTTGTTTCTATATAATTGTAAGGACAAAGATACTCATTCCATTTTATAACTGATTGAATTTGTCCATTGCGTTGGCTTTAATCTCGTCTGCAATATCAATGTACGGTTTCATTGCTTTGTAGTCGCTATGACCAGTCCACTTCATAACAACTTGTGCCGGGATACCTAAAGAGAGAGCGTTGCAGATAAATGTTCTTCGTCCGGCATGAGTTCCCAACAAAGCATATTTGGGCGTAGTTTCATCAATCCGTTGATTCCCTTTGTAGTATGTTTCTCTTACCGGTTCGTTAATTTCCGCCAATTCCGCCAACTCTTTCAAATAATCATTCATCTTTTGGCTGGTAATCACTGGCAGAACTTTATCATGCTCGAAATGAACCTCTTTGTACTTATCGAGTATTGTCTTTCAGTTCGTAATATACCGCTTCAACAGCTTCACGTTCCACATCAACAATAAGGACATTGAAATTAATGAGGCGCTGACTGAACATATTAACCGACGACAATTCCCATTGGCAATACTTAATGAAAGGGAATTTTTTCTTTATGGTCTGACCGATTTGTTTCATCTTATGGCTGACTTTGGGTATATAGTACTGTGCTTTGCCAAAGCTGTATTTCCCATGACCGACCCGTTGGAGTATTCCCTGTTGCAACAACGAATAAATACGCCAACTAACCGTAGTTTTAGGTATTGACGGCTCTTTTTATCTGTAAAAAGCATCAATATCCTTTAGCGATAGTAAGTTTTTATCGCCAAATTGCTCTTTCAGCCTATCAATGTCAAGTTTATTATTGCTCATATATAATTTTTATCACAGCACAAAGGTAATCAAAATTTCGTCAGTAAATCCGTTTTGCTGACGAAACTTTGAAATTAAAGCCCATGCCTGTCATCGCGACGGTACGGGCTTCTGTTTAATAACAAAAACTTCAACTATGAACATCAAGATTTAAAAAACCGCCCTCACGGGTTTATATAATGAATTTATTCATGTCATCCGCAAAATCATTGATTTGTTCGATTATTGCCTGCTCATTATCAATTGTTTTTTTGAGTTTATCCGTAGATTCGGCATTTTCAGGGTCAATTTTCCGGTAGAGTTGAGCTTCGAGCCTTGCCTTTTTTTACCTTGCTTTCTTTATCTTATAAGATAATTGCACATAAGCAGGATTAGGAATGTTAAAATCAGCCTTATTTTTATGTTCACTCTTTATTGTTTGTTTATTTAGGGTCTGCTGTTAAATTCCGCGCTACGCGACACACCAATTTTGCCCATATTCGCGCAGATAAACCGATCCGTTTCCCAATAGTTGATTCTCGTGCTGTTAAACTCGTACAAAATTTGATTTATGGAAAAAAAGTAGGAATAAAAGTCCAAAAGAAGAATGATGGTTATGAAAGACCTGTTGTATGGGTTTACACTCCTGATGACAAAGATGTTGGGGGCGAAATGCTTAAAGCTGGAATGGCTTGGCATTTCAAGAAATATGACGATTCTGACAAGTATGGTGAATTAGAAAATATTGCTCGAACAAATAAAATAGGTTTGTGGAGTGAGAAAGAGCCGGTTGCTCCGTGGGACTATAGGGAAATAAGAAAAAACAGCAATAAATGAAAATATATGAAACCGGATGTTTTGAAAACAGTTCTTGCTCACCGTCTATTCCTTTGTCTACTGGATATGCCTATGAATATTATCAGTTGGTTCGATTTATAGCTCTGGTTCGTTTCGTTATTTTGGCTTCCCAATCATACAAACAAAGAATACAAGTTGATTACTAATTATTAAGAATAACATTTGCAGAGAATGGAAAAAGAAGCATCTTTTCCCTAAGCTAATCAACCTGCTCAAAGCGGGGCAAATTGATGAAGTTATCTCGTTACTTATCCGTTACCTATTCTGAACTACAGCCAATCCAAATGGCTGATTCAGAAAGAAATAATCCAAAAACATAGTTTTGTGCCTAAATCGTTACCGATTCCGTTCTGGACAAAAACGGTAACGATTTGTCCGAATTTGACCTCTCGCTGTCCACTTTTGTATTCCAATTCCAAATTCCAACGACCTCAATCCCCTTTGGCAAACGGAAGAACTCGATCCGTTTTGGCAGGCTATTGAAGATGACTGGTTTCCCGACAATAATCAATCCGAAACGGTAAAACCTACGATTGAAAACAAACCCGAGCCACCCAAACAACAGCAAACTTATTCGGGAACGCTTTTCGACATGGACGATCCTGCCATTAAAAAAGAGCCGACTTCGGAGGCGAAACCCCAATCAGCTTCCCAACAACCAATAATTATTGCGGGAACAGGGCAAACACATTTCTCGTGCAATGGAGAAAGGTTTGGTTAAACGACAACTCAATCTCGAAGCCAAGCTAAACAACATTGCCTATCAGATTGAAAACCGAAAAGATGATACAGTCGATTTTAAGTTAATGGGTATCGACCATTTGTATGTTGATGAGAGCCACCGATTCAAAAATTTAACATTTACAACCCGCCACGACCGAGTTGCAGGTCCGGGAAATGCCGAAGGCTCGCAACGTGCCTTGAATATGCTTTTCGCACTGCGTACCATTCAGGACAGGACAGGACAGGA
>JAIROL010000276.1 GCA_031257565.1 Tannerella sp.
TAAGAAATAGATTTCTTATATAGAAGTTAGCAAAAAGTTAGCGAAAAAATGATTTAAAATGATGATAATGTAAGGAACCTTTATTCTTTTATAGTAATTTCTATCTTTTTGAGATGGTCGTCTGCCGATGAACTGCCATATAAGATACGGTATTTTCCCGGGCGGACTTCCAATATTTGCTTTGCGTCGTTAAACGAATAAAAGGCTTCGGGGTTGAGTTTTATTACCGCATTTTGGCGTTCTCCGGCTTTTACCGAGATACGGGCGAAACCTTTCAGCGCTTTGATTGGTCCTTCCGGATCGTTTGGATTTTCAATATATATCTGTACAATTTCATCTCCATTGATTTTTCCTGTATTTCTTACAGGAATCGTGAGGGTAACATGATCATCTTTGTTTATTTCCGAAGAAGATAATTGCGCATCCTCAAAAGTGAATGTTGTGAAGCTTAACCCGTAGCCGAAAGGATAAAGCGGGCTGTCTTTCATATACCTGTATGTCCGTCCCTGCATGTTATAGTTTTCAAAATCAGGAAGCTGTGAAGTCGATTTGTAGAATGTGACGGGCAGTTTTCCGGAGGGGTTATAATCCCCGAATAAAATATCGGCAACAGCTGTGCCCGCCTCCTGTCCTCCATACCATGCATTCAGAATAGCGTCCAGGTTTTCATTTTCCCATGTAAGAGCGAGCGCGCTTCCCGTACAAACGACAAAGACAACCGGTTTCCCCAGCGCTTTCAGCGCTTTCAGCATCTCTTGTTGTATTTTTGGCAATTCGATATTTGTGCGATCTCCTTTTTTGAAACCGTCAATGAACACAGGCATTTCTTCGCCTTCGAGACGAGGGGACAATCCGCCGACAAAAATGATTGCGTCGGCGTCTTTTGCTCCGGATGCTGTTTCTGCCGGATTTACAGGTTTGTAGATTCCTGTTGTAAAATTCAGTTCCGCGCTTCCGATCTTTTGGAGGTATTCGATTTTTATGGGATATTTTTTTCCTTTTTCTGCTTTCAGCGTATAGCTTTTCTGAGCTCCGTATTCATTGGTCCATGCTTCTATTACTTTTTCGTCTCCGATAAACAGGCGCAATCCGTCATTTCCCGATAAGTTAAAAATAACATCTTCCGATACGGGCGATTCAAACTCGCCGGTAAAACGGGCGGTGAAATTTGTCAGGTTAACATTAGGGGCGAACCGGGTATTGCCTCCTGTATTGTAGTGAATTTCCGATACGACGTCTTTATGAACAGGTTCGCCCTCAAATTCGGCGTTATTGAAAAACTCGACGGTCATGCCGGTTTTTCCGCCGGAAGCGATGTTGCCTCCAAGATCATTGAACATCATGTTGTCGGTAAGGTTACATCCCGATTCATAAATTATTTCGGCGTCGGGAAGTTTTTTGCGTATGCCTTCCAGAATTGTTTCCGTATGGGTCGGAAATCCATTGTAATTGGCCCATAGCATGGCGGAATCATTTGCATTGGGTCCTATTACGGCTATCTTTTTTATGTTCTTATCCAAAGGTAATATTTTCCCACTGGGAGAATTACCGTTTTTAAGCAATACCATGCTTTTGCGGGCCATGTCAAGAGCCTGAGCGATATGAGCAGGCGATTCGACCATACTGTATGGAATTGAAGCATATGGTACGCGCTCGTCAGGATCAAACATTCCAAGCTCAAAGCGTCCTTTAAATAAACGGCGTAATGACAGGTCAAATTCTTCTTCTTTTATATTGCCTTTTTTAACCGCCTCTAAAAGAGATTTGTAGCTGTTACCGCATTCGATATCCGTACCTGAACGGATCGCATCAATTGATGCGGATTCCCTGTCCGGGTGCGTTTCGTGGCGAGGGGTTCTTTCGTCTTTTTTCCAAAAATCGTCAATTGCGCCGCAGTCTGATACGATTATGTTTTCGTATCCCCAGCTATTACGTAATATGTCTACCAGTAACTTATTACTTCCGCAGCACGGAACCCCTTCATAACGGTTATATGCGCACATGACTTCCTGCACGTTTCCTTCTTTTACGAGAGTCTCAAAGGCCGGCAGGTATGTTAAGTAAAGATCGCGCGGAGATACCGTAACATCAAATTCATGACGATTCCATTCCGGTCCGCTGTGTACGGCGTAATGTTTTGCACATGCATGGCTTTTCAGATATTTCGGGTCGTCGCCTTGTAATCCTTTTACGACAGCCAGACCTAAACGCGAGGTCAGGTACGGATCTTCTCCGTAGGTTTCCATTCCCCGTCCCCAACGCGGATCACGGAAGATATTAATATTGGGCGTCCAGAAAGTCAAACCTTTATACCGGTCATAAACTTTCATTTTCTGATAGTAATGGAATTTAGCGCGCGCCTCGTCACTGATCATGGAGAATGTTTTCAGTATCGCATCTTCATCGAAAGTGGCTGCCATAGCGATAGATTGCGGAAATACGGTAGCCTGTCCTGCACGGGCGACGCCGTGTAGCGCTTCATTCCACCAATCGTATTCAGGTATGCCAAGACGTTCTATGGCCGGAGTCTTATTGACCAGTTGCCCGACTTTTTCTTCGAGCGTAAGGCGTCCAAGAAGGTCGTCGATACGCTCTTCCGTACTTAGATCCGGGTTCTGAAACGGATATTTGTACGTTGCCTTTTCTTTACATCCGGTTATTGCTGTTACAAGCAAAACGGAAAACAGGATAATTTTTTTTTTCATTTCAGGGATAAATTGTATGTGGGTTATTCTATTTTTTAATCGTTCAGCAGGTCCGGCCTCAATTGTTCGGTCCTTTCCTGCGCCTGCTGCAAGCGCCATTCCTGAATTTTTCGTTCGTGTCCGGACAGTAATACGTCAGGAACCTTCCAGCCGTTGTATTCGGCAGGCCGGGTATATACGGGGGGTGCGAGAAGTCCGTCCTGAAAGGAATCGGACAAGGCGCTTTGCTCGTCGCCGATGACGCCGGGTATCAATCTTACCGTAGCGTCGGCAATGACGGCAGCGGCAAGTTCTCCTCCTGTAAGAACATAGTCTCCGATGGATATTTCTTTGGTGATAAGATGTTCCCGTATACGAAAGTCAATTCCTTTGTAATGTCCGCAAAGGATGATGATATTTTTCAGCATGGATAAACTGTTCGCCATCGGCTGGTCAAACAGTTTACCGTCAGGGGACGTATAGATTATTTCGTCGTATTCACGTTCTGTTTTCAACGTAGAGATAGCTCTGTCGACAGGCTCAATCTGCATGACCATGCCGGCTTCTCCGCCGAAAGGGTAGTCGTCTACGCGCCGCCATTTATTGGCGGCGTAGTCTCTCAGATTGTGAAGATGTATTTCAGCCAGTTTTTTGTCCTGTGCACGCTGCAAAATAGAGCAATGCACCATCCCGTCAATCATTTCGGGTAGCGCTGTCAATATATCGATTCGCATATTATTCCTCCAAAATCTTGTAATACAGATCATTTGTCTTTCGTTGAAAGTCCAGACAAAGATACGTAAAAATTGAGTATTTCCAAGCGCGTAAAATAAAAATCAAATCTACAGCCCAACCGCCTACCGTACTCGCAGTACAAATTTTCTATAAATATACTCGTGCTGTGAATAAATTGAAAGAGGATGCAATTAATAATCTGCCGGGATTGAAATTATGACATAACGCCTACCACTTGGCGTAGTTTTTTATTTATTAATTTTTCGTTCTTAAGCTCGCATTCCCAAATCCGTATAACTTTCCAACCTTTGTTTTGCAAAATTTGCGTAACTTCGTTATCTCTTTTTATGTTACGTTCTCGTTTTTTAGCCCAATAGTCGGCGTTGTCTTTCGGCGTGGTGTTTCGACAATTGTGTCCATGCCAAAAACAACCGTCAACAAAAACAACTACTTTTATTGTGGGAAAAGTAAAATCCGGTTTGCCAAAAAGAGGATAGTTTCTTCGCCAACCTTTTATTTTGTTAGCTTTGAATAAAGCAATGAGTTTTAATTCTGTAGATTTGTTACGATTGCTTTTGACTTTCCGCATGACCTGACTGCGTTGTTCTTTTGTGAAAACATCAGCCATTTTTTTGAACAATTGTTATCCAATGTCGTTTAATTAAGAAATCGCTATAACTTTTTGTAATTCATTGAGAAAATTCTTTTTGGTTTCTTGTTTCGTATCACACTCCGTCCGGGTCGAACAATCTCCCGGGTCTTTTCCA
>JAIROL010000060.1 GCA_031257565.1 Tannerella sp.
ATGGAAATGGAAGACGACTACCTGAAAGAGCTTCAGGACAAAGAGCGGGAGATAGCCCGAAAAGAAAAGACGATTGAGGAAAAGGACAAAACGATTGAAGAAAAGGACAAGGCGCTTGAGGAAAAGGACAAAACGATTGAAGTAAAGGACAAGGCGATTGAGGAAAAGGACAAGGCGCTTGAGGAATTAAGAAAACAATTGGCTGAAAACAGGAGGATGAAGTGAGGTTTCATAAAGAATATGCAAGTATTTTAAGATCAAGAAATAAAACAGAAGATAAATGAAAAACAAAATCAACTTATCGCGTCGCACATTCATCAAGTCGGGTATTGTGCTGACGGCAGGACTCCCGTTTGTGCAGTCATGCCGGTTTTCGGGTGGGAAGGAGCGCGGCCTGTCCGATTCCGACGACCTTTACAGCTTGTTTCAAACCCCTCCGAACACGTCCAAACCGTTTGTTCGATGGTGGTGGAACGGCGATAAGTTGTCGGCAAAGGAAATCCTTCGCGAACTGGACGTAATGAAAGAAGCCGGAATAGGCGGCGTGGAAATCAATCCCATTGCCTATCCCGGAGGGGACGATTTGGGAATCCCCTCGCTCCGCTGGCTCAGTCCCGAATGGATCGAAATGGTAAAAACAGCCTTGCAGGGCGCCGAGGAGCGCGACATTACCTGCGACATCATCGTCGGTTCGGGATGGCCTTTCGGCGCCGAATTTCTCGAAAAGGAAGAACGCAGCCAGTTACTTACAATTGCCAGCCGGAAGGTGAAAGGGAAAGGCGTCATCCGTGTGGATGTGACCGAACTGTTGAAAGACGCCTCTCCCATGCTTCATTCCGGATACGAGAGCGCGACAAGCGAACTTTATTCCCTGTGTCTGGCGCCGTTGCAGATGGATACGTTCACGCCGACGCTTCCCGTCGCGTTTACGCAGGGAAGCGCACATATCGCAGTCGACGTGCCCGAAGGCGAACATATATTGTATGCGCTGGTTAAGATAACCGGTTTTCAGGCCGTCATCAACGGCGCTCCGGGCGCAGCCGGACCTGTGCTTAATCATTATAACCGGACGGCGGTCGAGAAATTCCTGAACAATATGTCCGATCATCTCTTTCCCGCGCTGGCGGAACTGAAAGGCTTTCGCGCCATGTTTTGCGATAGCATGGAACTGGAAGGCGCCAACTGGTGTCACGATTTCCCGGACGAATTTAAACGCAGACGCGGATATGACGTCGTACCCTACCTGCCGTTCATCCTCTACAAGGTGGGACACATGGGACGCGCCATTGAAGGAACGGAAATCACGGAGGCGTTCGGCGCCGCAAAGGAAGAAATCGCACGGGTGCGTCACGACTTTTTTGTCTCCTGCATGGAAATCATAAGCGACCGCTTTCTCGTCCCCTTTACGCAATGGTGCAACAAACATGGATTCAAGTCCAGAGTGCAGGCCTATGGACGTGAGTTTCATCCGCTCGAAGCCTCCTTCAAAGTCGACATTCCCGAATGTGAAACATGGCTGTGGCATGGCGATGACAACGGCGGACAAGACCTCGCGAAAAATCCGGCCTATACCAATGTGAATAAATTTGTGGCGTCGGCCGTACGTCTGTCGGGAAAAAACATCGTCAGTTGCGAAGAAATCACCAACACAAACGCGGTATTCAATGCCTCGCTGGAAAAAATCAAGGTCACGGGCGACCAGAGCAATCTGTCGGGCGTGACCCATTCCATACTGCACGGCTTTAACTACAGTCCGCCGGAAACGCCTTTCCCGGGCTGGGTTCGTTACGGCACGTATTTCAACGAACGCAACACGTGGTGGCCTTTCTTCAAACTCTGGGCAGCCTACAAGGCGCGCATCTCTACAATACTTCAGGAAACAGAACCTTTTGCCGACATTGCCGTAATGCACCCGCTGGCCGACATGTGGACGAAACACGGCCCCGTGCGCGATCCCTTCCCCGAACGGCATTATCCCGAATATCAGTACAAGGTATGGGAAGCCGTTCATCAGAGCGGAAATAGTTGCGACTATACCAGCGAAAACGTCATACAACAAAGCGTCGCCGAAAACGGATACCTAAGATATAACGCCCGCAAGTATCACACGCTGATACTCCTCGAAGTCGAAACCATCGCGCCTGCTACGGCGGAAGCGCTGATGCGATTCGTTAAAAACGGCGGAAAACTTGTTTTCACGGGAAAAGAACCCTGCAAATCGCCGGGATTGATAAATCACAGCGAAAACGACGAAAAGGTAAAGCAAACAATCGCCGCCATGAAGCGCGAATATCCGTCGCGAATATTCCATGTCGATCCTCCCGGCGAATTGCTGCCGTGGTTCAAAAACATACAGCAGCAATGCGGCGTCAAACCGTATATGGAAATAGACAGGCCAAGTCCGTACGTTAGTCAGATTCGCTGCCGCGCCGGATCGAAAGACGTCTATTTCATCGTCAATTACAGTACCGTCGAACGTATCGACATACGAGCGCGTTTCCCTGAAGCGCACGGCAAAGCATGGATTTGGGATGCGGAAACGGGCGATCGTTTCATCTGCCCGACAGCGCGGGAAAATACGTTGACTATCGATTTGCCGCCGGCTACTTCGCGCCTCATCGTGTTCGATAAATACGACAGGGGCAATACGCAACCGTTCGCGCCCGAAGAAAAACAGGGCGTCGAATTGTCCGGCTGGAATATGCGCATGGAACACATCGACGGAAGCGTGACGAACAGGGAGTGTCAGACGCTGTTCGACCTTTCGAAAGACGAAACCACGCGCGCTTTCGCAGGACAATTGATATACGAAAAACAACTCGAATCCGACGCGGAATACAACTGGCTGGATTTGGGAAAGGTGCACGGCGTGTCGGAAGTGACGCTAAACGACGAAGCGCTGGGTTGTAAATGGTACGGACGACATTTGTATCGCATCCCCGAACATCTGACGGCAACGAAAAGTAAAACGCTTCAAATTCGGGTAACCACCGTTTTGGGAAATTATTTGAAATCGTCGCCCGACAATAAAACAGGTTATCAATGGACGCGAGGCCAGAGATGGCAACCTGTCGGGATGCTGGGGCCGGTGAAGTTGTTGTAGTCTCAGGTCATATCTGCGACATACCAATAGAAACGCTACATTTTACTCATCCCCTATTGAATTATACTGCACGCGGCATGGTTTTGTGATATGTCGGCAGAAAGCAGAAAGCAGGAAAGCAGTAAAGCAGGAAGCCGTCGGAAGATGGCGTTACAAACCGCCCTGTGGTTATTATTTGCGTTCTGCTTTCTGCTTTTATCTCGCAGGTTTATCCCGAGCAAAGTATAAAATATTTTCGGCGATAGCAATAAATGCCCTGGATAATAACGATTTAGTTTTGGCGTAAGTGCAAGTATCTATGATAGACTTGCACTTACGCCAAAGGAGTGAGTTTTATAAATTAAAATCACAATGTTCCATGCGAATTTCAAAATAGTTATTATATTTGCATGGATAAAACTAAGAGTATGTATATACATCGCTATCTTGGGCCAAGCGTACTTCGGTCATTGCAAAGTTTTCCCGTTACAGCCGTGACGGGACCACGTCAATGTGGGAAATCGACATTGGTTAAGCATATTCTGGAAGCGTACCCGGAGAGTATTTATTTAGATTTAGAAAGGCCTTCTGACTTGCGGAAACTCGAAGATGCGGAATGGTTCTTATCTTCACAAAAAGAGAAGTTGATATGTATAGATGAAGTGCAGAGGCGACCGGAATTATTTCCATTGATTAGAAGTTTAGTCGATGAATGGAATAGACCGGGCTGTTTCTTAATTCTGGGTTCTGCATCGCACGATTTGTTGAAGCAAAGTTCCGAATCTCTCGCAGGTAGGATTTCATATAAAAGACTGACGCCCTTTCTTTGGGAGGAATTAGAGAACGATTACACAATTGAGAAATATTTTTCAGATGGAGCTTTCCCACGTAGCTTATTGGCTGGCGATAACGAAATATCTTTTGAATGGAGAGAAAATTTTATCACCACATTTTTAGAAAGGGATTTATTGCAATGGGCCGGCTTTACACCGGCTACCATGAGGCGTTTGTGGCAAATGTTGGCGCATGTAAACGGACAAACGGTTAATTATTCAACCTTAGCGACTTCTTTAGGAGTTTCTTCGACTACTGTTAAAAGTTATATTGACCTGTTAGCCGGAACTTATATGGTAGAAGTAATCCCTCCATATATATCTAATCTTGGAAAGAGATTAGTAAAAGCTCCTAAAGTATACATTTCGGATTCTGGAATTACTGCAGCATTATTAGGATTGAGAAACTTCGAAGAACTTTCAGGTCATCCGGCCTTTGGATCTATTTGGGAACAAATTGTTTTATCCAATCTGAAAGGGCTATATCCTGATGCGGAATTTTTCCACTATCGAACAACTAACGGGGCGGAGACAGATTTTGTGATGAAAATCAGGAACGCTATTTTCGCAATCGAATGTAAGGCTTCATACTCTCCGATTCTGTCAAAAGGGAATTATCTTGCATTTGAAGATATTTCTTCCAAACATACATTTGTTGTAACTCCTTCTGCTGATAGCTGGTCTATGAAAGAAGGAATAGATGTTGTGTCATTAAATGAATTGAAAAACAAGATAGATCATATGATGTAGTACATCTTTCACAATGAAACTTATTTATTAATAATATGTTCACTGATCGCTACTTTGCGACCGACAGGAGTTTATTTTGCATAGAACGAAACAGGATTAAAATATAGGGAGAAAAAATATTCTCGCTGAATCGCTGTTAATTTTGTTTACCTGTATCTTTTTTGTACTTTTGTCCCTGTAAGAAATTAGTATGATTATGAAATCTATCGTTTTGAATCTGCCGGATACGGACGTACTTTCTACTTTTGATATATCCGCATTGTGAGCATTGCCTGAAAAAAATGTCGAAAAAAGGGAAAACGACTTATTTTCACTATGTATTGGAAGCTAAATTAGTTACCCCGGATGGACGCGCCCTTTCGCCGGGCAGTGAATGGATAGAAAACCCGGAAGGCGATTATGAGAAGCAGGATTGTGAATGTAAGGCCTTTAAGCGCCTGGCTGTTAAACTCAAGAAACAATATACCCGCTTTCCCGTTTGCATTTTGGCTGATGGTTTGTATCACGGTGAAACGATGTTTAAAATTTGTGAAGAAAATCAGTGGAAATATATTATTGTATTACAGGACAAATCATTAAAAACAGTATAGGAAGAACTTGTCCTTACCAGAGGCAGAAAACATGCCGGCGAATCGTATCACGTAAAAGAGGGCTTCCGTATCTCCATACCGTTTCCAGACCTTGATAAGGAACAAAAATGGTCTCACGCCATGTTGGATTTGTTGAGTGAAAGTATCCATCAAAAAAAACAATACCTTTTGCGGAAATTGATATCGGAAACATAAAAAAAGCGTTAACATGTTTTGATATGATAATGTACAAGATAGACAGGCTAGTTAGCCTTGGATATCATCCAAACCAGATAAACCATATAAATACAAAGTAACAAGAAACCTTCCCAGCGCTTTATTTCATATTTTTTATTTGTCAACACAAAAATAAGTATCAATAGACTGCCTAACGCTGCAATCGTCAGATCCGCCGCCATATTTTCATAGGCAGGCAAAGGCCGGACAACAGAGCTTATTCCCAATATAAAGAATACGTTAAATATATTGGACCCCAGTATATTGCCCAAGGCAATATCGGAATTCTTTTTCATAGCCGCAACGACGGAGGTTGCCAACTCCGGTAATGAAGTTCCCAACGCAACGATTGTTAATCCTATAACAGCCTGGCTTATGCCGAGAGATTCGGCTATTGTAGTGGCGCTTTTTACAATCAATTGCCCGCCTGTTACCAGCATAACCAGTCCTCCGATTATCATGATACAATGTAATCCTGGTTTTTTTTGCTTGCCGGTATTTTTTGTTTCTTTGGGTTTTAGAATAGTCCTCATTCTTAAAGCTTTCCGCGTCGTAATATACATAAAAAAGGAGAATACGGCCAGCAGCATAACGCCGTCTGCTCTTGATACTTCGCGATCGAAATACCAGGCGAGTAAAAGAAGTATGAGGGGAGCGGCCAAACTCGTCGGGATATCGAATTTTCTCGAATCAATTTGTGATTTCACCGGAAAAACCGAAGCTGTTGCACCAAGAATGATGAAAGTATTGATGGTATTGCTGCCGATAATATTCGTTAAAGCAATATCCGTCGTCTTAGGATCCAACGATGCGATAAGATTTACTACCAGTTCGGGCGCCGAAGTTCCGAAAGCTACAATCGTAAGTCCGATAATCAGATCCGGCACATTAAAACGTTTTGCAACCCCAACAGAGCCGTCAACCAAATAATTTGCGCCGAAAATTAATAGAACAAACCCGATAATAATTAAAATATAATCCATTGTAATTTATAATAAAATGTCTGCAAAAGTATATAGAAAAAAGTAAATATAAGCATATAACAATGACAAAATCCCCCGAAGGAGATTTTGCCGATTTTTTAAAATGTTTATTTACTCTCGGTTTTTCCGGATTTCCAAAATTACTTTGGCCTCTTCCGGAGTATGCTGACAGACCTCATTCATATTGATATATTCGTAGGGGACATAATTCAATACCTGAGAAAGGCAAAAGCCGCCATCGGATGTTGCTGCTACACGTAGTTTCAGAGAATCTATTCCGGATGTTTTTAAATTTTTCAGCTCCGGAATATTTCTTTCTTTCATGACGTTAATCAACCTTTCACGTTCTTTTATGTCGAAAAAAATATCATAAAAGAAAATCTCTTTTTTATTTTGAATCAGTTTATACTTTGTTTTTCTTATAAAAATAGAAACAATGCCCCATCCCAAAAGTCCCAGTCCTATAACTGTGAATAACGGCGGTATGATACTGCCCGGAGAATCGGATAATTTATTATTTAAGGCGATGAATAGAGCGCCTGATACGATCAACAGAATGCTTAATGCGATGGAAGGCCTTGTTTTGTAGACCAAAGTATTGTCCTTGCCGTCAAGGATTTGTTCAATAGATGATTTATTTTCCATGATGATATAATTTATTTTAATAGTTGTTTCATCATACAAGCGATTAAATGCGTGCTGATAGAAACATGCACGTTGAACGTTGTATAATTTATAAATGAGAATAATAGATAAAATATCAGGACGCTTTATGTAGAATGCCCTGAAACGGAAAAATTTGCATATTGATGCAAATCCAATCGTATGGATAAATAAATATTAAATTAGTAATTTTCGGAGGGCGTAAATGTAATATCCGTCTTTTACCATTTGAGCATAAAGTGCAGTATATACGGATTGGGTTATATATAATCGTTGGTTGGTTAATAATGAAAAACATGCTTTCAGCATAGGATACGGGTTGCTCCATGTTGTTGCGGCAGTGACCGGCGTTCCGGTATTTAATATATTGTTCAGCGCCGCCGGAGTAACCGGAGCCTTTGGAGTCATAAAGAAATAACCGTTTTCAGAAGGAATGGATATCTCGTCAGTAAGATATGCCGTAAGGTCATATTCCCGGATAGTCGGATCGTTCAAACAAACATTCGTGTTTATTGCAGCGACGCCAAGAGTAAGCGCCACTATCAAAATGCAATATGAAAAAAAACGTCTCATTTCATGTATACATTATTTATTTTTTAACGCTAAGGTAACATAAAACTCACAGCATGTTCATAACTCTTTGGCGCAAGCCGTTTTGCATGTTCGTATCATGTGAAAATTATTTTCTAGTTACATCATTCAATATTTTACTGTAATAATGAGGATGATTGCGTAAAAAATCTATCGTTTCCGAATCAATGACTTTATTATTATCCGAGGAAAAATAATATGAACATTTTATAGCATTTTTATCATCACTATCAACATGATATACACATTGGGGACAATATTTTTCCAAACCGCATTTAGTACAAAGATTACTGTATTTTTCTAACGTATAAAAATTATGAAGTTTAGCTATATGGTCACAATCCAAATCAACAAAATCATCATTTACATGTCCTAGCGAATAATCCTGCCCAATCCTTTCACAAGGTAGAATTTTCCCATTTACAGTTATAAACATTTTTTTTGAAAATGGTATGCACGTTCCCGTACGAATATTGTAAGATTCTGATTCGGGCCTGAATAAATCATTATAAGAGCTGAATACATTACCACTTTTCTGAAAAATGTAATCTGTGAGGCTTGATATATTTGGAGACATTAAAAATAGTTCTTCCTCCAATTGCTCGCAATTAGTAGCGCTATTGAGGCTTTTTCTTGAACTTTGAAATATATTTATAAATTCTGACATCCTATTTTCTTTGATACGCGAAGTGGTAATCGTAGATATTTTCGGCGTTTTATTAAAATTGTCTTTAATAAATCGAAGAATAGATTCCAAACTGTTTCGTTTATGAAGAACTGAATTAAAATTAACAAACCGTTCAAAATAATCAGGATAGTGATATTGTAATAATTTAATATTTTCAAAAACTCGCTTAAAAGAATTTTTTTTATGTCTATCAATTCTATAGCTTTGAGCTACTTCATCACCATCTAAACTTATAAGCAAGCTGAATTTATTTTCTACTAGATAATCCATATATTTATCCAACAACATGGCATTTGTAGTCATCCCATACCTAAATCCTTTTCCTGTGTTTTCCAGTTGTTCGACATATCTGATGATTTTCTTAATAAGAAACATATTCATCAAAGGTTCTCCACCATAAAAGCTGATAACAAGCAAGTCTTTAATATCGGGCACAAAATTTTCTCTCCACAAATCGGCTAAATAATCTATAATTAATTTGGCTTTCTCAAAAGAAAGCATTTTTCCTACCCTTATATCATTTCCTTTATAAAAATCAGAATACGCACAATATTCGCATTGAAGGTTACACATATCTGTCACCTCAAATATGATTTGAGGTAAATTGTACAAATGATATTTAATAACTATATCATTTATCGGAGGTAAAACATTTGACATAAAGTACTATTTAATTTTGATTATCACTAATACGGGATTGTCTTCTTCATTGATATTCATAGCTATATTTTTCAATTCCCCTTTAAGTTGCCCTTGTTCCAGCATTATTTTTAAATCAAACGCTTGCCACAAATTTACAATGACTCCATTATCATAATAGTCACATCCGCAGTCGTCAGGATAAGGATAGAGGAAACGTGTTATTTTTTCACCAAGATCAACTATGTTAAAATCTTTTACTTTATAAAAAAGATTGTCGGAAATATCGAATACATAATCCGTGAATTTTTTTGCGTCATTTGAATCATTAAGCCATTTGCGAATTAGGATATAATTGTCCGTCCTAAATGTGGCGCTTATTAGTTCTTGTGGATTCTTATCATGAACGGATGGAGTTCTTAATATCAGTGGCGTTAGTTTTTTATTCCGGGACAACAGATAAGTAGTATCGGAAGCTATATCGGTAAGCAAGAAATCCGAACCGCTTTTTATAATACCACAGGTTATAAACCCGAATGTTCGTATGGTTTGCGACGATTTATCTTCTGAACCATGTAGTGTTGATATTCTCTGTGACAAGTTAATGTTGACATATTCCGTAATGGAACCATCTGTTTTCGATAGAAATGCATAAGGCTTATTGTAAATTGCTTTTTTATCTGCTTCTGTACTCAAATTCCAATTTATACCAATATCATAAATATCATAAGCTAAAAGATGCTTTTCATCAAAGTTATAAATCTCTTTAAATTTTGTGTTTTCCGGAAAATGAAGCGTACGCTTATATTGTCCGGTTTCTGAATAAACATTTGCTCGTGGTATTAAATCTAATACAAATATTTCTTTGTTTACTTCATCGTAAGTCAGTCCCATAATTCCCGAATATTCCATTGGCCCGGGTCCTCTGTGGTTGAAATTTGATATTATTTTTCCTTCATAATTAAATATAAAAATGCTACTTTCTCTAAAATTATACATAATAATAATTTTATCTGAAACATAAGCAACCTTTGAAATTCCAATCAATATTTCATCACTCGTTTCCAAAGGGATAAACTTTGTATCTTCAACAATATCAGTTATATACTTTCCCGGAATATTTTGCGAAAAATTAATCATAAAAGGTACATCTTCTGATGTATTTTTTATATCCGCATCGAAGAAAAAAAGGAAAGGAAAACATAAAAAAATGTTCTTTATTTTTACAATCAACAACATTATTATTTTTGAATAGTAATAAAAACAATAAATCGTTTATTAATTATGACCGTACTTCTGTTAAGTTCAAATTATCATCATACATACCATCTAACTCCAGAACTTGTAGGAGTTTCAGTCAAACTTATAGATGAATCAATAGCATTTTCATTCTTTGCAGAAGCGCTTGCAATCATATAAACATCATCACAAAAACAAGATGGAGAATTGCAAGAACAACCACATATACAACTACAACCACCATAACCTCCCATAATAAACTTTTTGTTACGTTTTTCAATTTCCACTTGGGAAAATTCATTTAAACTGATTTTTTTTAACTTTTTCATGACTTACATTTTAATAAGAAACTCTTTTTATATACAAAGGAAAGGATTAATCTTTAATGAACCAAATTTTTTTTTATGTTTAAAAACATGCAGTGATTATTTTCTTACAGTCAAAAACAACATGGCGTTATTAAAAAGACAAAAGATTATCATCCGGCGTATAATATCTTTCCACAGGTTTAGAAGATAATCTATCATTAGCCGGGCTTTCCTAAATGGTAAGTCCCTACTTTTCTTTACATCATATTTTTGGTATAACTGTTCTGATAATCAGGAATAAAGTCGGCATCGGAAGTAAAAATTTCTTTCAATAACTGTCGTCCGTCTTTGTTCGCATTGGCGTAAAATTCAGGTAATAAATTAAGTTTTCCTGTGACCATCGGGCGAACATATCATTCTTCTCATGGGAATAGATCGGCATACCACAATGTAGGTAATACAATATTTTCAATGAAGATATCCGTAATCATTGGGGCGTAGAAAACTCTCTGCATTGGACTCTGGACATGGTTTTTCGTGAAGACGAACAATGCAAAAGAGCCGGGAATGCAGCGAAGAACTTTGCCATTGTCAGTAAAATCGGATTGAACCTGCTTAAAAAATACAAAGGAAAGGAATCGCTAAGGTCGAAAAGACTTAAATCTGCTTGGAATAAAGGATTCCTTATCAAATTGATTAAAATTTAAATGCGTTGACCCTGATGAAACCAATGCACAAAACCATGCCGCGTGAAATATAAACCTTTAGCAGGTCAAGAGGTCTGCATTTAAAAAGGGAGAGGACCATCTTGTGATTGTTTTATAAAGTTCTCATTATCTCCAATCGTTTGGGTTATCATAGTTGAATCTTCAGGAGATTTATTCATTTTAGATATATACTCCCGGCTATTACCCGGATCATTGATATTTTCAAATCTGACAAAGTTATTCTTAAAGGTCAGCCAGACGTCGCCTACAGCTCCGTTACGATGTTTTGCTATAATTATTTCGGCTAATCCCGTCAGGTCCTTTCCTGTTGAATCTTCTTTAATACCGTAATATTCCGGACGATGTATAAAGCATACCATGTCGGCGTCTTGTTCGATAGCTCCCGATTCGCGCAGATCCGACAATTGGGGGCGTTTGCCTTCGCCGGTACGCGCTTCGACTCCGCGGTTAAGCTGTGAAAGAGCAATTATCGGAATATTCAGTTCTTTCGCCAATCCTTTGAGAGAACGTGAAATCATACTGACTTCCTGTTCCCGGCTTCCATAAGCCATGCCGCTCGCATTCATCAGCTGGAGGTAGTCGATGATTATACATTTGACGTCATGCTCCCTTACTAATCTGCGCGCTTTGGTCCGTAATTCGAAAATAGATAAACTGGGCGTATCATCAACATATATGGGCGCGTCGTAAAGTTCGTTTATCTTATGATCCAGTTGTTCCCATTCGTATGGTTCAAGACGCCCGCTCTTAATCTTTTCTCCCGATAATTCGCATACATTTGTTATAAGACGGTTTACCAACTGTACATTACTCATTTCAAGAGAGAATAGAGCAACAGGTATTTTGAAGTTTACAGCCATGTTTTTCGCCATGGACAATACAAGCGCGGTTTTTCCCATAGCGGGCCGTGCCGCAATGATTATAAGATCGGAATTTTGCCAGCCGGAGGTGATTTTATCCAGATCTGTAAACCCGCTGCTTACCCCGCTTAGCCCTTCTTTCTTTTGTGCGGCTTTTTGTATTGCGCTGATAGCATTGTTTATAACAGGATTTATCTGCACCGCATCTTTTTTGATATTCCGTTGAGATATTTCGAAAAGCTTGCCTTCGGCTTCCTGCATCAAATCGTCGACATCAATTGACTCATCATATGCTTTTCCCTGTATTAATCCGGAGAATTTGATTAATTCGCGTGACAGAAATTTTTGAGCAATTATCTTGGCATGGTATTCAAGATGAGCGGTACCGGTTACGTCGTTTGTCAGTTCTGATATGTATAGAAGGTCGCCTGCCGCTTTAAGGTTTCCGTTCTTCTTCAGCTGTTCGGTCACAGTGAGCATATCGACAGGGCGTCCGCTTACTGCCAGATCAACGATAGACTCGAATATTAATTCGTGTTTTTTGTCATAAAAACATTCCGGACGTAAGATCTCGCTGACATTTGAATAGGCGTCTTTCTCAAGCATAAGAGCTCCTAATACGGTTTTTTCCACCTCCAATGCCTGGGGTTGTATTTTTCCTGTTTCGGAGATAACGATGGTCTCAATGCTTTTTTTTCTGTTTGTTTTTCCGTTTTCTGTAGCCATAATTTATTTTTGAAGGTCAAAAATACAAGATTCCCGTCGGAAATACCCTTTTCCGACGGGAATAGTTATGAGCATCTTATAAACAACCTGTTTATTCTCCTGTAAATTCGGCAAGTTCGCAAGTCTCTTCTTTTCCGATGGTGTGAATCAGCTTAAATCTATTAGGATATTTCAGTTGGATGAAAGTGATGTATTGATGAACCGTATTGATAAATAATCCTGTATTTTGTGAGGTATAGAGTCTTATTTTTGCCAGAATAAGGTACCTGATATTGTTATCCTTGATATTCTGCAATAATACATCCGGGTCTACTATTTGATAGCCGACGTTCCTGTCTTCTATGTATTGTTTCAGAAAAGAATCATAGTCCGGCGTATAATTGAAATTATGTTCATTTAAAAAATTAATCAGATCCTCATTAAATAAAGACTTTTCTATTTTGTATAGAACGGCAGATTTTATTTCTTTACCGTTTATGGAGAAAGAAGCTCCTTGTTTCGATATAAATATATATTGTAAGAGGGGAGCTAAATTGTTTAACATACGCTGATTTGCTCCCATTTCGACAGTAAGGAATACGTGATTGTCTTTATCGGCCTGATTCTGCTCTGTAATTTCATGAATGTTTACATAAGGGACATTGTATATTCCATAGAAGTAACGATCGGTGTAAACGTATGATATTGTCGGTTTGCGACTGGCAATAACTGCATCTTTGTCGAGATTTACATTTGCCCACCGGCTCATTTTCACAAAATTTTCCCAGTCCGGAGTTAATCCGTACAGGTCATTTCCCAGGAGATATTGCTGTAATGCCGGAAGATTTTTACTTATTCTGTTTTTGGCATGTATGCCGGTTCCGATGGATAAACTAACAAGAAAGAGAGCAAATAATAGAAAAGATATGTTTTTAAAAGCTTTCCTGTTGAATATGCAGTAAAAGCCTCCAGTCAAAAATAACAGTACCAATGGGTAATATACCATTATGATCCTGTCCTGAGACCATAACTTATGCAGCAGGATAAAATTAGCAAAGATCAGTATGCCTGCATATAAGCCTGTAAAGACAAGGGGTTTGCTTTTTCTGAATACGGCGGCAAAGCAAGTGATGAATAGTATATAGGTAAGTATGCTTAATACAGGGATATCTTTTAGCGGTATATCGGAGGAAGAGCGAAATCCGAAATATTTATATAAAAAACCGGACAGGTAAATATTGGAATTGTCGATTAATCGTTGAATAATCCCGGAAAAATCTTCCGGTCCCTGTTCAGGGTTATATGGGTTTTTAGCTAAAAGGGTTTCAAAACTTTGTACGGATGAAGAATCGGGCCATATAATGGGTTTTAAGATGTAAAATATTCCGAATACAATAGTAAAGATACTTACCGTATAGACTAAATCTTTCCAGCGGCGTTCCAGGATGAAATAAAGAATTATTACGCCAACAACGCAAAAACCGATTGTTCGCGTTAACCCCATCCCCATAATGGCAAGCGCTAATAACAGATATTTACTCCAATCTTTTTTAAGTGAATACTCGGCGTTCTTAAGTGAATATTCAGCGTTGTTATTCCAGAAATATTTTGAAAACAGATAGAAAAACAAAGCCTGCATGAACATAAATAATGGTTCGCTGTAGGTATAACTGGCAAAAAATAATACATACGGATTTATACTGACAAGGAGCAGCGTTGGGATTCTGATTATGGCAGGAACGATGTGTCGGAAGCTTTTGTAAAAGAGCCGGAGGGACGCTACGATAAAGATAACGGAAAGTATCTTTAACAGTATAAGTTTTATTCCGAAAATACCGACAAAAGGAGACAGTATGATGGGATATAACGGACCATGGTGTCCGGGATAGGTAAAGTTTTTCCAGAATTCTCCGGCAGCGACGATATAGTCGCAATCGTCGCCGCTAAGGCTTACTTTTATATCGAATAATAATATGCTTGCGATAGTAGCAAGCATTAATGATAAGATAGATAGTAGCTTCTCGTGCCTGATAAAGAAATTGTTAGTCTTTTCGATGAGTGTCATACTTTTTTATTGTTTTTCTAATACAATTGATAATCTTGTTGCAAATAAGGATGGCATTCCCTTTACGAAAGATTCGATTTTTTTTATTTTAGGGTAATACCGGTCCGAGAACATTTGTTTTTTACTGTATCCGCCGGATAGAACATACGCTATCGCCGGTATTTTCGCAATGCCGGTAATTGAGAATCCGGCTAAATGGTTGTTGTATTTTTTCTGTAAAAAGAAGCGGGATGCATTTCCCTGTGCTGCGTAGTATGATAAATTGTTCAGGTCGATGATGTTGTTATTCGTATTTATTTTTCGGAACCATCCGACGTCTTCCGGATGAAAAATACCATAAACGATCCATCCTAAGAGGCTGATACAAGGTTCGAATATAATAATACGTCCCTGTTTTTTGAGAACGCGTTTGAATTCGTCTAAGGCAGAGGTCGGATATTCCAAATGATGCCAAACATCAAATAATATAATGTTTGAAACTTCATTGTCTTTAAAACTCAATTCATATGCATTTTCTACCTGATCGATCCACGGATTATTAAAAGCGTCCGTGCAAATACAATTTGGAACATACTTCTTCAGATTGCCGGCGCCAGAGCCTATTTCGACAATTTTGCCGTCTATGGACCGATTTATGTTTTTAGCGATGATAGAATAAAATTCATCATATATCGTATGAAGAATTGGTTTTTTGGCCCAAAACTCGATATTTTGTTGAATTTCATCATTATGTCTTTCAAAATCAGTCATTTTTGTTCTTTTGTTTTTTTTAATGATTAGATGAACTTGATTTTTCTTGCTGCAAATACGCACATTTTAATCAACAGCCAACCATGCCTGAAACGACTGATTTGGGTAGAACCATATTCCCTGTCTTTATAGCGAACGATGATTTCTGTGATTTTCATGTTCAGTTTAGCTGCTCCGAACAAAAGGTCAAAGTCTCCGAACGGATCGAAATCTCCGAAATAATTCCGGTTGTTTTTTATGATTTCATAATCTTTTTTGAATAACACTTTGGTTCCGCAGAGCGTGTCTTTCAACGGTTGGCCGAGCAAGTATGAAAACAGTACGCCAAAACTTTTGTTTGCAATTAAATTCAGTAAGCGCATTGCCTGTTTTTCCATCGGATAGACCAGCCGGCAACCATTAATGAATTCTCCTTTATTTTGTTTGAGGGCCTCGTAGAATTTGGGCATGTCTTCGGGAGGCGTCGTGAGATCTGCATCCAGGATAAACAGGATATCTCCGGTTGCCGCTTCGAACCCCTCTCTGACAGCATTGCCTTTTCCTCTTCCTGCCTGAATCAGGATTTTTATATTTTTTTCCGGATATTTTTCTTTTATGCGGAGCATTTCTTCGTATGTTTGATCAGAAGAGTGACCTTCGACGAAAACAAATTCCTGCGAGGAACCGAATTCGGGAAGCCGCTTGATTGCATTTTCAATATTTCCCTTTTCGTTTCTTGCCGGAACAATGATGGAAACGGAATAATCCTGTTGGATGCTTCTTGTGACGGGTCGCGCTACAATCAGGTTAACCAGATTCAGGCGGTTGATAAATGGAAGATTGGCAAAAAAACGATTGAAAAGAGCTGTCAGCAATGGGAAATAAAAAGGAATAAAGATTTTTCTTTCTGTTTTTACATGTTCAAATCCTGCGAGGTGAAGGAGATTCTTAACATCTTGCGTTGACAGCCAGTTCTGATTCGGTTGTTTTAATTTCAGGTTTAATTTTTCAGCAAGTTTGAGCGCCGGTTCCCACAGGAAATTGTAATTGGATATGACAATCTTTGTTTTTTCATGACAGACTTTGTTGAGGCATAGAAATGCTTTTTGGACGTCCCATAAAGACATTGTGAGGTCTGACATGATGATATAATCGAATTTTTCATTTAATTGAAGGTCTTCAATATCATCAACCATGAATTTGTATCCGGGAAAGGTCCTGCTTGCTATTTTTATCATTTCCTCGGAGAAATCTATTCCGGCTCCGCATGACGGTTTTACGGCATTTAATAATTCGCCGGTTCCGCATCCGATCTCCAACACTTTGCTGCCTGCAGGGATAATAAAAGAAAAGTATTTCTCCAATGACCGGTTGTAATACTTTCTTTTCTTTTTCCATCGTTGTCTTTTGGAGGCAATGGAGTTGAAATAGTTTTTAATGACGTCTTTGTCCAAATCCGTATGATTTTAAATTTGTACAAAAATACTTGTTTTTAAGTTTTTTGCAAAAAAATGAAGAAGAAAGATGTTATTTATGCCATTTTGCGTAAAGTAGAAGCGTACTATTTAATAGGTTTATATACAATATATAAATAAGTATAATATGGAAAACCGTGATCGCAGATATCCTTAAAAATAAAGCAGGGCAACCGCATCAAAATTAGGATAAAAAGAAGAAAAAGGATAAATTTGACGTCCATAATAACCAAAGAAAAAGGAGTAATATTATGGAGAAAGAATTGTCGGAATATTTTTCGGAAGTAGAAGACCCACGTGTAGAAGGTCGCTGCAGGCATTTACTATCGGACATACTGATGATAGCTTTGTTGACCTATCTGACAGGCGGGACGGATTATCAGGACATGTATTTATTTAGTGTCTGTCCGAAAACTCCACTTTATTGGAAGCTGCGTTAATTTATCGGAAGTTGCGTTAATAAATGTAAATGCGATGACAGCCTTTTTCCGCTTTTTTGGGTATAAAATATCGTCCTGCCTCCAAAAATAGTTATGAAAGGAGGATCAATTCAC
>JAIROL010000106.1 GCA_031257565.1 Tannerella sp.
GGAGTAAAAGACGTCAGGGAGGTAATTGACAAAACAAAAGGAAACTCGCTTTTCAACAAAACGAACTCCCCGATTCTGTTTATTGACGAGATACACCGTTTCAGCAAGTCCCAGCAAGATTCGTTGTTAAGCGCAGTGGAGACCGGCGCCGTGACCCTTATCGGCGCCACGACGGAAAACCCTTCGTTCGAAGTGATACGCCCGCTACTTTCACGATGCCAGGTCTATGTCCTTAAATCACTGGATAAAGAAGATCTGCTGACCCTTCTTCACAAAGCCGTCGCGGAAGATATCATTTTAAAGGGGAAAAAAATTGAGATTACAGAAACCGACGCGTTTATCAAATATGCGGGCGGCGATGCGCGCAAATTGCTGAACATACTGGATCTGGTCGTATCGGCAGAAGAAGGTAGCGACACGATTATCATTACGGACCAAAAGGTTGTCGACAGGTTGCAGGAAAACCCTGCCGCCTATGATAAAGGAGGCGAGATGCATTACGATATCATTTCGGCTTTTATCAAATCGATCCGGGGAAGCGATCCGGATGCGGCTATCTATTGGCTGGCGCGTATGGTGGAAGGAGGCGAAGATCCCGAATTTATCGCACGTCGCTTACTGATATCGGCAGCCGAAGATATCGGACTGGCAAACCCGAATGCAATGCTGCTGGCAAACGCGTGTTTCGACGCTCTCAAAAAAATAGGCTGGCCCGAAGGACGCATCATCCTCGCGGAAGCGACCGTATACCTTGCCTGCAGCCCGAAAAGCAATTCCGCCTATATGGCAATCAATAATGCAATCTCAACCGTACAGGAAACCGGCAACCTGCCTGTCCCCCTACACCTGCGTAACGCGCCGACTAAACTGATGAAAGACCTGGCGTACGGAAAAAACTACAAATATGCTCACAGTTATGAAGGAAACTTCGTCAAGCAGGATTACCTCCCGGACGAACTACCGGAACGCCGTTTTTGGGAGGGACAGCACAATCCGGCCGAAAACAAACATATCGAACGGATGAAACAGCTATGGGGAGACCGCTATAAATAGACGCCAAACGTCAAACGATGAGACATTTTTTAATGCCCATCCTTTAAAAAACAAATATAATCCTTACCTTTGCCTCGTTTTAAGAAACTTAATAAAATAATTAATAATTGACAAAGATGAAAAAGCACAATTTTTATGCAGGTCCCTCTATTTTAAGCCGGTATACGATTAAAAATACGGCTGATGCGATACTTGATTTCGCAGGAACAGGATTATCGCTGATGGAGGTTTCACACAGAGGTAAAGAATTTGTTGCTGTTTGTGACGAGGCGCGTAATTTGGTTAAGGAATTATTGGATATACCATCGACTCATGATGTGATCTTCCTCGGAGGCGGCGCGAGTATGCAGTTTTGCATGATTCCTTATAATCTGCTGAAAAAAAAGGCCTCCTACCTTGATACGGGTACATGGGCTTCCAAAGCGATAAAAGAGGCCAAAATTTTCGGCGAGGTAGAAGTCGTTGCCTCGTCAAAAGATAAAAATTACAGTTATATTCCTAAAAACTATACTGTATCCGACGATTCGGATTATTTCCATATTACTACAAACAACACGATTTTCGGAACGCAGCTGCATCATATTCCGCAGGTAAACATTCCGCTTGTGGCGGATATGTCTTCCGACATCTTTTCACGTCCGGTGGACGTATCTCTATATGACGCCATCTATGCGGGAGCGCAGAAGAACCTGGCGCCGGCCGGAGTTACAATCGTGATTGTCCGCAGAGACGCTTTAGGTAAAATGGAACGTCCGATACCTTCCATGTTGAATTATCAGATCCATGTCGATAATAATTCCATGTACAATACGCCGCCCGTAGTATCGATCTATGCGGCATTACAGACCCTCAAATGGTATAAGGAGCTGGGAGGCATCTCCGTCATGCAAAAGAAAAACGAAGAGAAAGCGGCAGTCCTGTATGATGAAATAGACCGTAACAAACTGTTCAAAGGTACGGCGGCTACCGAAGATCGTTCTTTAATGAACATCTGTTTTGTGATGAACGACGAGTATCGGGAACTGGAAAGCGAATTTTCTTCATTTGCTGCGGCAGCAGGGATGATCGGAATAAAAGGACACCGCTCTGTAGGCGGATTCAGAGCGTCAACGTATAATGCGCTGCCACCGGAAAGCGTGAAAGCGTTAGTTGAAACAATGCAGGCTTTCGAAAAGCAACGCTAATCAATAAATTTTGAATTTAAAACCCGATATTTAAGTAAAATGAAAATATTAGTCGCAACAGATAAGCCGTTTGCAGCTATCGCCGTAAACGAAATCCGTGAGGTGATTGAAAAAGCGGGCATGGAGTTGGCGCTTTTGGAAAAATATACGGAAAAAGCGCAACTATTAGACGCGGTAAAAGATGCAGACGCGATTATTGTCCGCAGCGATATCATAGACAGTGAAGTTTTTGACGCCGCCAAACAGTTGAAAATAGTTGTTCGCGCCGGCGCCGGATATGATAATGTGGATCTGGCAGCTGCCACCTCGCACAATGTATGCGTAATGAACACGCCGGGACAAAATTCAAATGCGGTTGCGGAACTTGCTTTCGGCATGATGGTATACGGCGCTCGCAATATGTTCAACGGAACTTCCGGCGCTGAATTGATGGGTAAAAAGCTCGGAATCCATGCATACGGCAATGTAGGACGCAATGTTGCCCGTATCGCTAAAGGCTTTGGCATGGATATTTACGCTTATGACGCCTTTTGCCCGGCAACCGTCATCGAAAAAGATGGCGTAAAAGCATTGGATTCGGCTGAAGAACTTTACGGAAAATGTCAGTTTATATCACTTCATATCCCGGCCACGGCAGAAACCAGGAATTCGATTAACTATCGCATACTTTCAAAAATGCCGAAAGGAGCGACGTTAATCAATACTGCCCGTAAAGAGGTTATTAATGAATCCGAACTGGCAAAGCTGATGGAAGAACGTGCGGATTTCAGATACATGACGGACATTATGCCGGCCAATCATGCCGAACTGTCTGATAAATTTGCCGGACGCTATTTCAGTACCCCGAAAAAAATGGGAGCGCAAACTGCTGAAGCGAATATCAACGCCGGCATTGCTGCCGCCAACCAGGTTGTCAAATTCCTGAATGACGGCGACAAGACATTTCAGGTAAATACGTAAAAATAATGGTTCAGTATACAAAATGAAAATCAAACCATTTAAAGGAATTCGTCCTCCCAAAAACATTGTAGAAGAAGTACAGTCGCGTCCGTATGATGTGCTTAACTCCGCTGAAGCCCGCATCGAAGCGGAAGGTAACGAAAAGTCATTATACCATATAATCAAACCGGAAATAGATTTTCCGAAAGGAACAGATGAACATGCGCCTGAAATCTATGAAAAAGCGGCAGAAAACTTCAGGAAATTTCAGGAAAAAGGGTGGCTCATACAGGATAATAAGGAACAATACTACGTATATGCGCAGACAATGGACGGACATACCCAGTACGGTCTGGTCGTATGCGCTTCCGTTGACGATTACATGACGGGGAAAATCAAAAAACATGAGCTTACCCGCAAGGATAAGGAAGAAGATCGCATGAAACATGTACGCGTCAATAATGCAAATATAGAACCGGTATTCTTCTCCTATCCCGACAACAAGGAGATTGACGCTATAGTTGCCGGATATACCGCCGGAACGCCGGAGTATGACTTCGTAGCGAAATCAGACGGATTCGGACACAAGTTCTGGATAATCAGTGATGAGAATGATATCGCACGCATCACGG
>JAIROL010000115.1 GCA_031257565.1 Tannerella sp.
GGCGCAGGAATTGCCATGAAAGCAGCCAAAAGTGGCAGTATGGGCAGCAAAGTGGCAAAAGTGGCAGGAATCGCTGACAAGGTGTCGGATGTTGTCAAAGTTGCCGGAGGGAAAGTAAAACAATGGACGCTGGGGAAACTCCCAAAAAGCATTAAGGGAATTTTTGGGAAGAAAAAATTTGATATGTCAGACTATAAACAGTCACAGAATGAAAAATTGGGAGATTTTGGAGAAAGAGTTGCTAAGGACTATTATCGTTTAAAAGGCTATGATGAGTTTTTCGAAGTCCAAAATCCATCGGGGAACGGAGTGGATATTGTTGCCAGAAACAGCAAAACCGGAGATATGATAAAGGTTGAAGTTAAAACTACCAGACAGGAAAAACTTTGGAATAATGGCGATACTAAAGAAATTCCGATGAGCAAGGATCAGAAAGAAATGGGAGGTAAAGAATATACAGATGATCGGTTAAACAGAGCGGCAAATGAAGACGATGGATATACGGATGGAGTAAGTTCTGAACAGGCAGAAGCTGCTTTAGAGGCTCAAACACAAGCAAAGAAAAGTGGAGCAGAAATAAAAACAGAAAAGATGGATATTTATGTAGATGAAAATGGTAAACTACGTACTGATCCGGTTATAAGAAATTGGTAAAAACAAACAAATGAGTAAAAAAATAAAATTATTACATTATGCAGAATTTAAAAGAAATATATAATTATGCAATTAAGAAAAAAAAGCATCAACTCAGTAAGCTGGAACGTCATTATTCAAAATCACTGTTTGATATAAAAAATTATATAAATAACCAGAAAGACGATTCGGCTGTTGGATTAAAAATGTTGAACCTATCAACTTGGTATCAATGGAATTTTATTTATGATTTTATATCGAAAAATAAAATAACCATAGAGAATTTAATTCAAAGTACTTATTATGGATTAGAATCCAATAATTGGGATTTCTTTCTTGGTGAAAAATTTGAAAAATATGATGAAGCTATCCAGTTCCATCGAGCCATCAGTCATATGTCGCAAGCATTATTGTTAGGATGGGACAAATTGGGAATCAAGTATGGGAAAATGCTGATTAAGATGCTGTACGGCAAGCAATATAAGGGCTGGCATCCTGCATATAAACACCCGTGGTTTATGCTGGAAATTTTCTGTAAATGGCAAAATATACAGTTGGATTATACGGAACTTAATTATCCGGAAGATATGGGTATCTATCAGGAAGTAATTAACAACTGGGATACAAAAAGCCCGAATATGCTTTCGCAACTGGTAAACAGGATGGTTGAGTTTCATATAGAAGAATCCGATGAATACGAGTATGAAGACAGAACGCCTGATTTTCCTTCATCCGATTATTTTATATATGCCGTCGAAATATTACTGTGGCTGAATATACGGGAACGAATGGGCTTGCCTGATTATCTTCCGGATAACGAATTGATGAAGATGCCGATAAATAATTGGCACACGCAGAAGACGGAAATACCGGTAATAGAATTGATAGAAAAGGCAAAATCGAAACTTGTAAAAGATTATCCGGGTATAGAATTTGAAATATAGCTTGTATTGCAGTTATTATTGAAAATCATAACTGTTACTAAAAACCGACTAAAAAACAGCTAACCATGTTTTCATTTCTTGAACAATACAAATTGCGTGAAGAACTGTTCGGGGGTAACGAAGTGAAAACCGTAATGAAATATCCGCATCATTTCTACACACCCTACCCTGAAGACCTGCCGAAGGCGCTGGAATCTTTTGTGCCTTTCCCGTCCGAGTTGAAAGCGTTTTACGAACAGGTCGGTTTTGGATTTATGCACAGGCACAAGGGCGAAATCAACCGTTTGTTAGACCCCGTCTCCCTAATCCTTGTCAATTTAAGACGGGACGAATGTCGGTACGACAAAGCCCTCGAAAAAACGCTTGCCTGCTATGATATAAACAGGCAGTTGCTCTTTTTTCAACTGAATGGCGGCGAATATCTCGCCATTGAGCGCACAGAAACAAACGGCTGCAATCCCATATTTTACAAAGGGCAGAAACTGTCGGATTCCCTGCTGGAACTGTTGACGGATTATGATAAAAACAGGGATAGACTTCCATCCACAATCAAATATATTGATAGCAGAAAAACAGAACCGAAAACTCCGCATGCAACGCCCGTTACTCCAAAAGCGAAAAATGCAGATGCGGATGAAACTGTTCCGTCGGCAAAAGCGCGGAACTGGAGCGCTCTGATAGATGATGACGACACAATCATTTAAAAGCCGTGCCATAATCACCCGCCAGAACAAAATGCGCTAAATCACAGCATATTAACAATCTTTAACATAAAAACTGTACACTTTTTTGTTAGTATAAAACTAAATCGTACCTTTCCCCCGTGAAACAGCGGTTTTTTCATATTGCATATTTCGCAAGGTGTTATGTGTACGGCGGTAATATTTATGTTACGGTAGAATCTACCGACGACACAAAGATTATTGCACAGATGGTAAATCAGTTCAAACCCAACACCGGAACGGTAACGTTCAACAAGGGTGATGAGGAGGCGAAACTGAAAGAGTTGAA
>JAIROL010000037.1 GCA_031257565.1 Tannerella sp.
AACAATGGCTATCTTTATTCAGGAAATGAAGACAGGCGGCGTTTCGGCAATAAAAATAAGCAAGACTTATTTTGTATTACTCTCAACTTGCTCTATCTTTGCCCCAAAGAATATGTAGCTATGGAGCCGTTAAAACGATTATTGCAAGACAGGATAACTATCTGATTGGCGAGCGGATGAAAGCCAACTACAATGAAAGTTTAGGTTAAATATATATCTGTAAATTTGCAAAAAACGAGTTTGCCGGAACTCCTGACCCGACACAGATTGGATTGTTCCGGGCAAAGTCTGTTCGTAAAACGTCATGCGTCATATCTGTTTCAAGTTGTTAAAAATAGCGTCTGCCCAATTGTGCAGGGGAACATATTGCCTGACGAGTTTCCCTGTGGCAGCACGGAAAAGCGGCGACGGAAAGGCGTCGTCGACAGAATTGTCGTAAACGTAGAGCCGGTCAACGAGGGGCGCGAGGATAGCACAGTTGGCAATCGACTTGTAGTAGCGGGAAATGATTTTGGAAATGGGAACATCGTGTCCACCTTCCATGACCCGTCTGGCTACGCGCGAAGCGTTGATTTGGGGGTTGTCCGTACCGATGAAAAACAGGCGGACGAAAAAGCCGTTCTCCTTTGCCCGCCGCACGAACAACACCTTGTCGGGCGCCGAAAGGACAGTTTCTAATATCAGGCTCTGTCTTTCGTTCAGGCATTGTTCCCGCCACAGAGTGGCATATTGAGCCGCTTGCATGACGCTTTCCTGCGAGTTCCAGTCGCCATACCGGTCGCGGGCAATCAGGTCGGGGTTAATATATTCGCAGCCCTCCACCCATTCGTGTTTGAGGATTTGCCCCGTCACGGATGTTTTTCCCGAGCCGTTGGGTCCCGCGACGACGAGCAGTTTGGGATTGTTCCGCTTATCAAAGCCCGTCATAATATTCTTTTGCTTTTTGATACTCGCGCTTGATTCTTTCAAGCAACTTCCGGTTAATCTCAGCGCTTTTTCGGCGTACATCCTTGCCCGCTTCTTCCATGAGGACGGCAAGCTGTGCGTCGGTCGGTTCGTCGTCGCTTGTAAAACGGTAGTACATGTTTACTCCCTTCCTGTCCATAGCGCATTAATTTTCCGACAAAGGTACAACTTTTACGGTAAATGGCGATTATTTTTCCGATTTTATCAGGTTGGTGGCGTAAATCATTTAATTAAAAGCCGTAAAGCGATTTGAAAAAAATATTTATTTGTGTTTCAAGCATTTCATTCATATTGCCATTTCTCTTTATTGACTCAATAATTTCTGTTACTTTATTTGTGACGTCCGTTAAGTCTTTTTCACTTGGCATAATAAATGGGATCTTTTTGATATAGTTTGCAGGATTATTGGCCGATGGATTTATTGTACGAATCAATTGATTGCATGTGAGTGAATTGAAAAAAGCCAGTAAGTAGCAGGTCCATTTTTTGTCTTTGGGGAAAATTCCTACAATAGATTGGTCAAACAATTTATTTTCGATAAGTGAAGCGGTAATGCTGCTACTACTTATCATGGGAACTCCTATTCCGAATTTGAAGTAAAATTGGGAATTTTGAAATCTTGCTTTTTTATCGGTTTTGTAATGTTGCACAGCTTCTTTGCTCCAGTTTATAAACCAGCCTTCAGGTTTCAAATACTTTATATTTCCACCTTTTACAATGGGTAAAAAGCATTTATCGCCTTCGATTCCATTAAGAATATCGGGAATGCTTTTATACGCTGCATTGATTGTATTAACATCAACTAAATCATAGTTTTTCCCATTTTTTAAATCAGGACTGATTACTTGGAGAAACTTTTTGTCATTGCCGGAATAAAAACCTGTAACACAATGAGCAATATCGCCTACTTTTAATTTCGTACATTTGATTGATTCGACTATATTTGAGTTATCGGCAATCAGAAAAGCATAGTCGGGATTTTCAAAAACCGTTTTTTGAATTAAAAACTGTATATTTAGCCTGCCATCTGTTGTATTAGCAAGTTGCTCTACAGCGCTAAATCCATTAATTATTTTAAACCTGTTATTCAGACATTCTTTTTTATCGCCGCATTTTTGAAGTGTGATAATTGATAAATTGGCATAGCCAAAATTTACGCCAGGGAAAAAAGAAGACGGAAATAAGGCTAATTCAAGAATTTTTGTCCTTGTTAACACATGTTTTCTAATGGCTTTGTGCATATGAAGATTTAGAAATGTATCGGGAATGATAAATGATAAAATACCACCGTCTTTTAAAAGTTCAATGCATCTGTAAAGAAACAATGTATAAGTTTCTTTTGCATAAATATTGGGAAACAATTTTTAAAGTTTACTTCTTTTGTCGTAATCCTGCCATGCACCATAAGGAGGATTGGCTATGATTTTGTCGTAAATTCCTCCGAAATGGGACTGAAAAATCAAGTCATTATCCAAAAGTGTATCGCACTGGCGAATATTAGTCGTGGAATAATTATAAAACTTATTTTGTAAAACATTAAATGCATTATCATTCAACTCATAAACATCAATATTTGCATTTTTATTTTTATCTAAAATAGCTTCAACAAATACGCCATCTCCGCCACAAGGCTCGAATATCTTATCTTCTTGTTTAAGTGAAAGTTTCCCAACCATATAGTCAACTATCGGTATTGACTTGGTATAAAATGCTTGATATTTTTGCGCTTCTTGTATCATTACCAAACCAAATATTGGGTAAGATTATTGTCTTTAAGATATTGTATTGTTTCGGTTTTGAAATCATTTTCCCAGTCAATGTTGGTTGTAATCCAATTCTTAATGTCAAAACCCGAATATTCTTCCATTTTGTCGTATGCTTCATTACCGCTGTACGCATCCCAAATTCCTGAGTTTTTCAATGTCTGGAAATAATGATTGTTGTCGGCTGCTCGAACGAAAATCATACATTTATAATTTTCTTCAAGATTTTGATAAATGCTTGCAACAAGTAACAGTCGATTAGTGTTTCCTTTTTCATTTGAACCAAACCCACTTTTAAAATCGACGACAAATTTTTGATTATTTGAAATAAAAATCAAGACCACTCTGTCGCGCTTACTTCCGTACTCAAGGTACAAATGCTATCTTTATAGCTTTAATTAACTGATCGTCAAACAATTAAAACATAAGTTTATGGACAAATGTGGTGGTCTTGACGTGTACAAAGATAGCGCAAGTTGAGAGCAATACAAAATAAGTCTTGCTTATTTTTATTGCCGAAACGCCGCCTGTCTTCATTTTCTTGAATAAAGTTACTATGTTTGCATGTATATTGGATGCACAGGGAAAAAAAATTTTAGTGCAACGTTATGATACGCTCGCCTCGAAACTCGACAAGTGGCGGGAGTCATTTGTAAAAAACGCACAATAAGCGATCAGCAACTGAAAGATAAACCGGGGAAACAGGCCGACAATATTGATTACGTACCGGTTTCTTATGATGATAAAGGCCGGATTTAAGAAATAATCTGAAAAGCTACCTTGATTTGGTAGTAGAGAACAGCGAAGCGCTTATTATTCACTGTTCAAACAATAATAGCGTATCTATCAACATGGGATTAAGGAGGAGGATCGGGTTATTTCTTGAATATACGGTAAAGATCATTATCTGCGTGATGCTTTTCTTTCATGAATCCTTCGATGCTTAAATCTTCATCCAGTTCTTCCCACCGTATAAACACGTCGTTATACTCAAACGCAGCGCGTTGCGCGGGAGTTGCATACCGCAACCGAGGATAGTCCTCAAAGTTTTCAGCAAAAACTTTTCCGTCCGACGTTTCCATATAAACCGCCTTATCGTCTATCCATACCTTATTTACTCTTGTTCCCATTGTAATCCTTATTAAAAAAGTTATTCCACGCTTCAATAATAACTTCTCTGTTTTCTTCAATAATTCCTTCCGCCAGTTTGACTTCATGAGAAGCCAGCCCGACGTTTTTCAAAAGCTTTACATCGGGAACTACCCGAAATACGGCCAACTACGTACTTTTTCCCCTAACGACGTGCACATGTATCGGTTCGTGGTCGTTGCTGAAAAACACGAAGCGCAATCCGAAGAAAATAAAAATGGTTGGCATGTATTTATGTTATTAATACAATGCAAAGATAGGTGATAATTTTATTACCTGCAAACTTTTTCTCAAAAATAATTTGGCGGCTCAAAAAATCCGACTTACTACTTACCACTTATTACTTATTACTTACCACTTTTATTGCGCATCTTTCATCTCCCGGAAGATATGGTGGCGTCGAAAACACGGCAGATACTCTCGGAAAAGGCCGGCAAAGACGGCGACTATTACAGCGACCGGAAATATGTAAAGATAGCAAGCCACACAGCTTGGTGTGGCGTACTCGTTGCTCTGGACGCCGCTCTTGGGATGAAAGAGGAACTAAAGCGCGGGCAGCGTCTCGAATTCAAATACGAGTATCAAAAAGCAAAAGAATATTATGACAGGCCTTGATAAGCGGGACAATCCCGAACGTTACAATGTTCAAATGCTTGCCAATTCCGCTCCTATTTTTCTGATAGCCTGTTTAATTTCGTTTTCTCTTGCAGCCGAAGGCTTTTTATTTCCCCTTATGTAAGCGGACAGCAGGCTTTGCTGTATGCCCATGCGGCGAGCAACTGCTGAAACATTTAATTCGGGATGAGTAAGGAACAGGCGGGATATACCGGTCGGTTCAGAGTTGTCGTAAAAGAAACTTTCATATGAAATATCTTCATCTATCTCCGCCCAGTGTATTCCGGAGCAAGATACGGTGTAAGTATTACGCTGTTTCTCGGTTGCATTTTGAAGCCGGCGATACCATAAGAGCGACTGCCAAAGTTCCTGTCCGTCATCGGTAAGGATGAAAATTTTGTCGTCATTGAACCATAACTTTTTTATTGTCAATTCTTTTTCCATGATAGCTGTTTTTAATCAAAATGCCTTTTTCCATTCAGTTATGAAATTTTCCTTATTTTCTTCCAGAATACTCTGAGCCAAACGAATATCTTTCGGCTTTAATCCATGATTGTAAACGAGTGTAATGTCGGTCTCTATTTCAAATTTTGCTTCTCCATCGCTATTTTGTACGTGGATGTGGATAGGCTCATGATCTCTCAGATAAAAATAAAATCTTAATCCGAATAAAATTAATAATGTCGGCATATTCGTTTGTTTTATTGTTTTGTTGCAAAGATAGGATATATTTTTATATCCTGCAAACTTTTTCTCAAAAATAATTTGCCCGTTCAAAAATCTGCCGTATATCCGTAGCGCGTACTCTCTCTGCGAAAACCTTTTATCTGCTCTGTGGCAAAATAAGACGCGGAAGTTCTCGCCAATATATTTTTAATACTTGCCATTGGGGTATAAAAAATACCCGAAGCATTATTAATATCCGTGAGTGAAAACCTGATTGAGGTATATGTTTTCTCAATGAAAGCGCTACCCCAAAAAAACATGAAGTTCTCATAGATTTCAGGTTATTTTCATGAAACTACATAAAAAAAACGATCAATCTCCAAAAAAAAATGGAAAAAAAGTTTTTTAACAATAAAAACGTTTATCTTTGCGCCGGTGAATAACGAGGGAATAGGATTTAATACGTGTATTTTTGTATTTTGATTATTCTGTCGAGGATGATATATTAATAAATATTTGAAAAAATATGAGGATAGCGTTAAAAAAATCAGCGTCGCCATTGCTGATCGTTTTGTTATTTATATCCTGTAGTGATAAAGTAATAAATGAGGAACCGGAAAAATCCAATCTCGAAACAGGAAAAAATATCGATCTGACAATCAGCGTACCAAGGAATAGTATATCGACCTACTCCTCCGAAGCCGGAACTGCGGACGAGAACCATATCGACACATTGTTTGTCAATATCCTCGAAAATAGCGTACTCAAAGCCGCCAAAAAGTTTTACGGCGCTTCACTGCAGACTGTCGGCAACTCCAACGACTCCATCGTCAAGGTCGCTTTCGAGATCGATAACCTCACAGGAGGGACCGTCACGGCAGA
>JAIROL010000029.1 GCA_031257565.1 Tannerella sp.
AACCGTTAATATTTTATTCGTGGTGATGATACTTGTTTGATGGCCGTCCACAGAGAGACGGCGTACTTCGCGCATGGAACATTTGCCTGTAACGATATCCTTTTCCTGTAATTTCATCCTTGTCTTTCCCAAACGGGTTTCTACTTCCATCTCCTTAAATTCGGCTTCATCCCGGAGGTCATCTTCTTTCATATTTTTACGGTATGTAAGAACAGCTATCCTGTGTTCTTCCCATAATCGCTTGAAAAATGCAGGACTGTAACCTTCGCGATCAAATGCCGGTGTGAAGAGGGGATAAGACGGATTGGCGTCCATCATTTTCTGCTGTTGCTCTGTGATGACATGAATATTTATTAATTGTGGTATAATTTCTTTTTCAAGCATTTCGAGCATTTTTTCATTAACGGTTGCCGTAATAAAGAAAACATGCATAAAACCAGTATGCTAATAAGAAAAACTGTTCTTACACGTCGTAAGCCAGCCATGGAAGCCTTTATTCCAAGTATTTTTAACAGATAAGTAAGGAATACCCCTTACTTATCCGTCTTTTTGCTTTTCAATGTAGCTTCCTTTGTGGTAGGGAGCATTAATAATAATAACCCAGATAGAGTTCCGACAACTGCATGGAGTTGCTGGAATCCGTCCATTCGTCATACGTCATTTTAACCCAACGATAGTTGCTTTCGGGAAGAATGACATTTCCGCTGATCCTGCCAATGTGATTCAAGTTAGCATTGTTGGAAGGGTCGCCGCTTCCGGGAGGCGCTATTCCTTTCTGAATCTCATGCCATGTTGCGGAGAGAGGATCTGCGTCATTACTGCCATAGAAAGAAATCTTCTGTGGCTTCAGGGTTTGGGAGCTTTGTCCGGGGCGGTAAACCAGTCTGAAATAATTGAACGGTTGTCTACTGCCGAGGTCAAGAATGACATAGATTTCTTCGCCGGCCAGAAGAGGCCCTACCCCGCCTACGGAGTGCGCCGTCGTAGCGCCGGGACCAGGTCCTTTACAAATAGACAGGAATGTTTCGTTATTGCCGTCGTAAAGGGCGCCGGGCACATTATTGGCATCAGCGCTGCCATTGCTTCCACCGGGTATCCAGTGAGATATGTACGGCGATTTTACCTTTTTAACGATTAATGCTGTCGTATTGAAGTCTGCATTATTTTCACCCATCCTGATTTCGCTTCCGTCAGCCACCCTTGTCTCGGGCGCTATGTACCAGTCGGAACGATCCAGGTCCATATATCGTACCGTGCCATATTCAATGGCCATTGTCGAAATAGGAACATCATCAAATACGAACAGTGTAATGATATTGACCGCTAATGCATTATAACCGGTGAGCGTTGCGACGCTTCCCATTACGGAATGGCTTTTCGCTTCACCTGTCGTTATGTCTGTCCACCGGAACTCATAACCGGCCCAGTTGCCGTCGTTCAGCGTCGGAAGAGTATACGTATTGGTTGGTTTGTGAAATCCTGCATCAATATCGGCTTCCGTTATATTATCGACGAAATATTGCCATGAGGAATAAAAAACGTCAATACCCCCTTCTTCCGGTATATATTTTGTACGATAGCGGAAAGACGAGGCTTTAAAATTGCCGAGATAGCCTGTCACCTGTGCAGAGTCAATATAGATGGTATGCGTTATGCCATCCTGTTTCCATTCAAATTCAGTACCTAATATTGTTTTATCTACATTTTCACGGTAAGTGATTTTCATGTCGTCGCCTTCCTGCACATTCTCCATGATATTTCTGTTTGTGAGGTAGGATTCCCATAATGTACCATATACGGTAGCCGTCATTGAAACAGGGATGGAGAAATGGCCTTCGTCGTCCAGTATCTGAATCTCGAAAATATAAGAGCCTTCTGCGAGGTCTGATATATAGAAATTTGTTTCTTTCGACGGGTCTATCGTTTCTATATGGTGTCCCATTTTGTTAGACCAGTATATTTCGGCTTTTGTTCCGCGCGGGTCACTCTGCTGAGGCCATATAAAATGCACTCTGTTTCTTTCGCCGATAATTTTTATTTCCGTCTCTTTTAATTTGCTAAGATAAGTTATCGGACCGTCTTTCACAAACTCGCTGTATTTATTGTCCATCGGAGAACAGGAATACAGCAACAGTACTGACAAAATAATAAAAAAATAAGAGATATTTTTCATACTTAAATAATTATTCGTTTAACATTTATTTATCAGAGCCAAATATGCTGATTTCACTAATCATCACAGCGCCGGATGTTGTATTGGTAGAGAAACACTTCAATGTCTGAACACGTAAATATCGAATTTTTTGGTCAACTGCTTTCAGTATCATTTCGTGTCCTTTTTCAAGCAAAGCGTTATCTTCGGCTGTACGGTCGCCCGTACCGGGATAAGGATCAAACGAGCCGTCTGCTCTTGAGAAATAGAATATCCCAAGGTCAAGCCATGCTTCCGGATCGTTAATATCATCAACAAGTTGCTCGGTATCGGGGCCATTATAGGATGCGCCATAGATGCGTACAATCTGAGGATGTCCACCGCGGAAAAGGTTGGCTGCATCGTTACGTGGCCACAATACCATGCGGCTGAGGTTGTATTGCGCGCCAAGGTCCAGCGTAAAATGTTGAGGTAGCGGGGCAGCGGGCTTCGTATGATAACACTGGCTGGAAGAACCCAGTACTGTCCCATTGTATAGGTATCGGAACTGTACATCCGAGCCGCTCCAGGAATGCATTTTGTGTCCCCAGAAATTAGAAGGCAAATATTGGCCTGTCTGGTCGGGCACGGAAGAACCATCGCCGGAAAGGTTACATAAGGCCACTTCATTAAATATATTTTTAGGCAATTCCGTCTCGAACCACGGGGAACATGCTGCATCTTTCGGCGGCGACCAGTGCCCCCAGCGGTCACGCACCTGTACGCGGAAATATTGAAGCGTATCGGCGGCGTGTCCACGGTTATAATATTCTATCTCCTTACTTATTACATAATCCGTTCCTACTTCTATATATTCATTCGTGACAGTATCTTTCTTGAACGTACGGAAAGTCAGTTTGGCGCCTGTTTCATTTTCGGACACGACCCTGATTCCCATAAAATTAGGCAGAATCTGAACTTTTTCATAAGCGACAAGATAGGGTGGCTTTTCGGGATGAACGGTTACTTCCACCGGTTCGGAAGAAGCCTCGCCTGCGCTTATGGAGTAAAGTTTTACCTTAAAATCGCCTTCTATTCCAAAACCGTCCACAATAATGGAATCGGTATAAAACGAAGCGGTCTGGTCGTATTCGATGTTATCGTCGGTAACCCATACGGCCCTGACATATTTAAGGTTTTGATCGTTGGGGCGGTCATAATAGATAATGGAAGACCCACTGATGTTCCTGACGCCGGTTACAATGACCTGTTTCGGCGCTACCGTACTCCCTATCAGGACTTATATAGGAAAAACGGTTAAGCAGACAAAGTAAGACAGGGATAAGACAAAAGGCACATCTGCAAGCAGATACGTTGCTTTTTCGGTTGTTTTGGAATATGGATACGCGCATAAAAAGGACACGAAAAGACAGAGTTTGCAACCCAAATCGTACCCCTTGAGAAAGGTGGACAAAAGAGGGTTGAATTTGTCCGAAATTGGCTGACAACTGTCTGATATTGGCTATGTTGCATGAAACTCAATTTGAAATAAATGTAGTAATTTTGTATTTTAAAAATTGAGCGTATGCGTAGCACATTCAAGATTCTTTTCTACCTGAAAAGAGACAAACAGAAAGCCGACGGGATGATTCCGCTTTTTTGCCGGATAACCGTCGATGGAAAGGAAGCGCGTTTCTCCATGAAATGCGATGTAAATCCCAGGTATTGGGATGTAAAGACGGGCAAGGCAACCGGACGGACGGCGGAGGCCGTCAAAATCAACGCCCTTGTCGATAACACCAAAGCGTCTATATACAAGGTATATAGAGAATTGCAGGAACGGGACAACTATGTTACCGCCGAGAAGGTCAAAAACGTTTTTCTCGGTATCGAATCCAAACACCAGACATTGCTGGAACTGTTCGACCGTCACAACGAAGAACGAAAGGAACTGATAGGTGTTAATGTGGTAAAAGGCACGTACAGCGGCTATTGCCTCACACGTCGGCACCTTTCCGAGTTCATCCGGTACAAATACAACCTGCACGACGTGCCGTTCAAGGACATCAATCACAACTTCCTTGGTGATTTTGAAATTTATCTTCTTACCCAGTGCCAAAGTGCTCCCAACACGGTAACCAAACACCTGAAAAGACTGCGGCACATTGTCGGTATCGCACTTAAAAACGAATGGATATACAAAAATCCGTATAATGACTACAAACTTCAGTGGCACAAAACAGACAGGGGCTACCTGACGCAGGAGGAAGTGGAAACGCTGATAGAGCACAGGTTTGAAAACCCTCACATGGAGAAGATACGCGACACGTTTATTTTCTGCTGTTTTACAGGACTGGCTTACACGGACATTAAGAGCCTGACAAACGACAAAATTCAAGCCTCGTTCGATGGACGGCAGTGGATAAAGGGACGTCGCAACAAAACCGGCACGGAGTACAATATCCCCATTTTGAACGTTCCGGCTATGATTATCGAGAAATACAAAGGGCAGATGCCGGACAACCGTGTTCTTCCCGTTGCCGACATCATGACCTACAACAAAAACCTGAATAAAATTGCTGC
>JAIROL010000117.1 GCA_031257565.1 Tannerella sp.
GTTGTCAATCCGTTCCGCGCGAGCATTGTATTGGGAACGCCGGGCAGCGGTAAGTCGTATGCCGTAGTAAACAATTACATAAAACAGCAGATAGGCAAGGGTTTTGCGCTTTACTGCTATGATTATAAATTCGATGATTTATCGGTAATTGCTTACAACGCAATGCTTAAAAACATGGACAAATACAAAGTGAAACCCAAGTTTTATGTAATCAATTTCGACAATCCGCGCAAATCGCATCGCTGCAACCCGATAGCGCCGGAGTTCATGACGGATATATCGGACGCTTACGAATCGGCTTATACAATTATGTTAAATTTGAATAAAACGTGGATTCAAAAGCAGGGAGATTTCTTTGTCGAATCGCCTATAATCCTCTTGGCAGCAATTGTTTGGTACTTGAAAATCTATCAGAGCGGCAAATATTGTACCTTTCCACATGCGATAGAATTTCTTAATCGCAAGTATGAGGATATTTTCCCGATTCTAACCTCTTATCCGCAGTTGGAGAACTACTTATCTCCATTCATGGACGCATGGCAGGGAGGAGCTGCCGACCAGTTAATGGGGCAGATAGCGAGCGCTAAAATCCCGTTGTCCAGAATGATAAGCCCGCAGTTGTATTGGGTAATGACGGGTAATGATTTTACGCTTGACATCAACAATCCCGATGAGCCGAAAATCCTTTGCGTGGGCAACAATCCCGACCGTCAGAATATTTACAGTGCAGCTTTGGGACTGTATAACAGCCGTATCGTCAAACTGATAAACAAAAAGGGACAGTTAAAAAGCAGTGTGATTATCGACGAGTTACCGACAATCTATTTTCGCGGTTTGGACAACCTGATAGCCACCGCCCGAAGCAATAAAGTGGCTGTTTGTCTTGGTTTTCAGGACTTTTCGCAGTTAAACCGCGATTATGGCGACAAGGAAAGCAAGGTCGTACAGAATACGGTGGGGAACATCTTTTCCGGTCAGGTGGTAGGCGAATCGGCGAAAACGCTTTCGGAACGCTTTGGGAAAGTGTTGCAAAAACGCCAGTCCATGACCATTAACCGGCAGGACAAATCAACATCCATATCCACGCAGTTGGACAGCCTGATTCCGGCAAGCAAAATCAGCAACCTCACGCAGGGCATGTTTGTGGGTTCAGTGTCGGACAACTTCGACGAGCGCATCGAACAGAAGATTTTCCACGCCGAGATTGTAGTCGACAACGCAAAAGTCGCCGCCGAAACAAAGGTATACAAAAAAATCCCCGTCATCGCCGACTTCACGGACGACGCGGGAGACGACGTGATGCAACAGGTTATTGAAAACAACTACAATCAGATAAAAGCCGATGTGAAACAAATTGTCACAGAGGAACTGTCAAGGATTGAAAACGACCCTGAGTTGCAGCATTTAATAAAGAAAGAGTAAGAAACGAAAATTCCCTTTGTTTGAGAGAACAGAGGGAGTTTTTTATTACTGTTTCAATTCAGCATCCGATACTCGTTCGGCGTCATCCCGACACGATTTTTAAACAGCCGGCTAAAGTGATGCGGATATTTAAACCCCAATTCATACGCGATTTCCTTAACCGATTTATGGGGATTATATAACCGGTCCTTAGCCATGTCTATTATTTTCAGTTGAATATAATCCTGAGCGGATTTTCCGGTCTCCTTTTTCATCAAATCCCCGAAATAATTGGGAGACAGACATAGCTGGTCGGCAAAATACTGCACGGAAGGCAAACCTGCCGTTTGAGGTTTATCCGATTCAAAATAAGCATTGAGTTTCTGCTCAAAACGGGTGAGAATATCCTTATTAACATTTTCACGGGTAATAAACTGACGGTCGTAGAAGCGCAGGCAATGATTAAGAAAGACCTCGATATTTGCCGTAATAATTGATTTAGTGTGTTTGTCGATGGAATGTATCAATTCTTCCCGTATCTCCTGAAAGCATTTCACAATAATCTGCCGTTCCCGCTCCGACATGTGCAAAGACTCGTTTGATTCGTATGAGAAAAACGTGTAATCCTTCATTTTTTGTCCGAGAGGCGTTCCCGGAAGCAGGTCGGGATGAAAACAAAGCCCCCAGCCTTTCATTTGGAAAACCTCGCCCGTATCGTCTTTGCCCGCAACCTGTCCCGGAGCAATAAAGACGAGCGTTCCTTCCTGATAGTCATACGAATGACGTCCGTAAATCAAATCGCCGCATTTGACGTCTTTCAGGAAGATAAAATAGAATCCATACCTTTTACGTATGTGCCTGAACTCTTTCTTTACGTCGGAAAAGTCAATGGAACTGATTAATGGATGCCAGGTTTCAATACCAAGAAAAGTATTGTAATCGTGAACGGTATCAATGTTTAATATATTCTTCATATAACATTTTATTCAAATTAATCCGATGCAAAAATAAGTATTTTCAACCGAATTACGTCGAAGAATTTACGCCCGTCAGTAATAATGGTATGAAAAACCGTAATCTGTGTTTGTCCCTGTTACGCCATAATGCAAAACAGTAAAAATGGTATAAAAAACCGTAATCCATCTATTTACACGAGTATTTATTGCCCGTAATTTTGCATTTTTAAAACAGGAAAAAGATGGAATATAATAGCCGCATAAAACCTTTGACGTTTAGTTGCTTACACGCGATAGTTCTTCCTTTTTTTATGGAAGATGAATATGATAATTTAAAATTGAATAATCATGCAAACGACTGATTTTAAAAACAAAATACGAATAAATATGATACTGTCATTATTATTGATTCTGTTTCTTGTCGATTGTTCGAAACCCGATGCAACCATTCCGGACGACAATAAGGAAACAGTAGATGAAACAGGAAACGGAAACGAAAATGGAAATGGAAACGGAAACAGCAACAACGGTAATACGGGAGCGCATTTAACAACAGGCGATTACGTCCGTGATATTGTAAACCATCCTGCCTTTGAAGGTTTCGGAGAGTTGCTCCTGTCGCGCGACGACAATTCGTCTTACTACAATATCCCTTTATCCGGCGTAAGTTCGCTCATGCCCTATCATGGCAATATCCGTCCCGATGTGGTTGTAAGCGCGTTAAACCGCATGATAGACGATGTGAACAGCGGGAAAACAATCTTTTACGACGTCTATACCGGACAGCAAAAAAAACAGAATCCGGCAAAAAACAACACAGGGATATTCTTTTTCCGCGGCAGTCCGGATGCGCCCTTCGCCGTCGTTTGTCCCGGCGGCGGATTTTCGTATGTCGGTTCATTGCACGAAGGTTTTCCGTTGGCACAGCGGATAAGCGAATTGGGATTGAATGCTTTTGTCATACGCTATCGCATCGGCAGCGAACAATATGCTACCGAAGATTTGGCGGCGGCAATCACCTATATTATTGGAAATGCCGAAACGCTTGGCATCGGCACAGATGACTATTCCGTTTGGGGCGGGTCGGCGGGCGCACGCATGGCAGGCAATATTGCATTGAGCGGAGTATCGGCTTATGGCGGCGGCAATCTCCCGAAACCGGCAACAGCAGTAATCGCCTATACCGTACAATCCACTTATTCGAGTGATTTCTCGCCGGCATTTATTACCGTAGCCGCAAACGACGGAATAGCGAACGTAAATACGGTAGAAAGGCGTGTAGAGAATTTGAGAAATGCGGGCGTGGAAGTAGAATATCGCAGGTACCAGACTGCGGGACATGGTTTTGGGTTGGGTACGGGTACCGACGCCGAAGGATGGCTGGATTTGGCGGTCGAATTTTGGAAAAAACATATTAATAATTAGATAATAAAAAGTTATAAAGATGAAAAAGTTAAAAAACAGTAGAGTAAAATTGTTGATTCTCGTATTGAGCATATTAACGATGAGCGTGCAGGGAATTTATGCACAGCAGGAAGTTACGAACGACGACAGGACAAAACAGGAACTTGTCAATCTGTCAAAGACCAAATGGCAGTGGATGGCAGAGAAAAATGTGGATTCACTGGATAACCTTTTTCATAAAGAAGCGGTCTTTGTCCACATGGGCGGAGCAATGAATAAGGAGCAGGAACTGGGTACGATTAGAAGTGGCGGAATCCATTACAAATATGCAGATATAAAGGAGACATCCGTGCGTTTCGTCGGCAATACGGCTGTTATTTTAGACCGGATTCGCCTGACCGCTGTTGTTGGTGGTAATGAAGTGGTCAATCCGTTCATGGTTACGGAAGTATATGTGTTGTTAGAGGGAAAATGGAAGTTAGCCTCGCTTTCGTTTACAAGATTAATGGGTAACTAAAATGATAAATAAAGTGAAATACATAATGATTAATGCTTTATGCGCAACAATTCTGATAATTGGCAGCGGTTTATTCTCGTCTTGCAATAAAGATAAACCGGAACAGGAATCGACGCTCCCCACTGTTGAAACATTTGAGATTACCAATATTGCGATAACATCCGCCATATCGGGAGGAAATGTTACGGATGACGGTGGCGCAACAATCACATCACGTGGAATATGTTGGAGTACAAACAGGAATCCGACAATCGAAAATCAGCGTGCGGAAGATACCGGACAATCGGCTTCTTTTTCAAGCATCATTACCGGGCTTTCTCCGAGTACCACGTACCATGTGCGTGCATTTGCAGTTAATAGCATCGGAACAGCCTACGGAAATGAAATAAGTTTCACTACGAGAGATGAAAATAACGGCGATACGGGCGACCCCTCACAAAACGGAAATGGTGGAAACGGCGGCAACGGCAACAGCGGAACGTATCCGATTCCGCAGGAACTCGAAACAATTCCCGAAGCGTATTATCAGGCGGCAAATCA
>JAIROL010000166.1 GCA_031257565.1 Tannerella sp.
GATTTAACCTGCACTACAACGCTTCTAACAAACGAATTTAACAGTTCGCCCTGACAATTCGCCTGATTTTAACTGAACTTTAACTTTCGTTAGTATCTATTTTACCAAGATGGGTTAAAAAAGTTTTCCTGACACCAGCGGGCAAACATAAAGATCGCTATTTGAAGTATGGGTATTTCTATACTTCGTTGTATTACCGGGTCAGTATACGTGATAAAGAAGAATTGCGCTTCCCAGCATCCGTTAGGTTCGCGTAGCCGGATACTTACGCCATCATAGACGCTTTCCTGTTCGTTTTTGGTCAGAGGCGCATACGCATTTTGCCAACTGTACCCATTTATGCTGCGCATAAGATTCCTTACGTACCAAATGTTATCACAACACCCGGAGCCGGAACATATTATGTGGAAGGTCATCAGGATTTCTCCTTTACGGCATCGTACTCCGGGGGCTCCCCTCTCAAAATAATGGCCACAGGTCGTTATTCCGGAAAAAATGAGGAGCTGATCGGACAGGATATGGATTTTGGAGTCTATAAATATACAATCCGCCAGGTTGTTGAACCCTGGGTTATTTCTATTGGACCGGATTTGGCAAGTTTAATTACAAACGAAGAAACAATAAGCGGGTTATCCGTATGGTCTTTTGATAATATGCTACATATACATTCGGACATTAATACAACAGCTTATATTTACAATATGAGAGGTGTTATGTATAAATGCATCAATGTAACGGAAGGTAGCATCAAGTTCAGAACTCCAATACTGTTCGCAAACCGAAAAGCTGCATAATCATAAAAAATCCTAAGATTTGCATAAGGATAACAAGTATTCATTTGATTAAGAAACTGTTTTTAATTTCATGATTTTTAAAGTCCTTTTGAATGGATTATGGATTATAATGAATTATCTGTAGATTTTTCCTATCTTTGTCCGATAATTTAACCTTAATAAAATAATTTATAGATTTAAAAAAGAATTTCATGGCGGAACAAGTAAAAGTTAAAACACTGGATCAGATTGTGATTCGTTTTTCAGGCGATAGTGGTGACGGAATGCAGTTAACCGGAACAATTTTTTCAAACCTGTCGGCTATCTTTGGAAATGATATCTCCACTTTTCCCGATTATCCGGCTGAAGTCAGGGCTCCACAGGGTTCCTTGAGTGGCATTTCCGGATTTCAGGCGCACCTGGGGTCTAAAAAAATATTCACTCCGGGTGATAAAGCGGATGTATTGGTAGCAATGAACCCTGCAGCATTGAAAGTAAATGTCAGAAATTTAAAACCGAATTCGGTTATAATCATTGATACGGATTCATTTGAGAAGAGAGATCTTGAAAAAGCTGAATTTAAGAGTGATGATCCATTTGAGGAACTGGGCTTGAAAACCCAACCGGTAATAGCTGCGCCTATATCCGCCATGGTTCGTGACGGATTAGCAGAGTTTGGCCTTGACAATAAATCGGCGGTGCGTTGTAAAAATATGTTTACGCTGGGTCTTGTATGCTGGTTGTTCGATCGTCCTGTGGATGTCGCAATGACCATGCTACAGAATAAGTTTGCTAAAAAACCGGTTATTGCGCAAGCTAATATTAAAGCGCTGGTCGACGGTTTTAACTATGGTCATAATATACAGGCTTCTGTTTCTACTTACCGCATTGAAGGAAAGAAAGTCGAGCCTGGTTTTTATAAAGAGGTCAATGGAAACGATGCGGTTTCTTATGGTCTTATCGCTGCGGCAGAGAAAGCTAACTTACAGTTGTTTCTCGGTAGCTATCCGATAACTCCTGCTACGGAAATATTACAAAATTTGTCTAAACAGAAAAATCTTGGAGTTATCACAGTACAGGCGGAAGATGAGATTGCCGGTATATGTACGGCCATTGGCGCAAGTTTTGCCGGTTGCCTTGGCGCGACTTCGACCTCGGGTCCCGGCCTGGCGCTGAAGAGCGAAGCTATTGGCCTGGCGGTGATTGCCGAATTACCACTGGTAATTGTGGATGTACAACGCGGAGGCCCCTCGACAGGAATGCCTACAAAAAGTGAACAGGCAGATTTTATGCAGGTATTGTATGGGAGAAATGGGGAAAGCCCCGTTGTCGTACTGGCAGCAGCAACGCCGGTTGATTGTTTTGATATGGCGTTCTGGGCAGGAAAACTGGCTGTTGAATATATGACCCCTGTTGTTCTTTTAACAGATGGCTTTATTGCAAACGGCTCGTCGGCATGGAAGATTCCTGATTTAAGTAAGTATCCGGAAATAAAACCGAATTATGTAAGCAACTATAAAGGTGATGCACTGTGGAAACCATATCGTCGTGATAAGGATACTCTTGTTCGTTATTGGGCTGTTCCCGGAATGGAAGGATTTGCGCATCGTATCGGAGGATTGGAGAAAGATTATGATACAAGTTCAATCTCAACAGAACCGATGAATCATCAGAAAATGGTTCTGACGCGTCAGGCAAAAATTGATAATATAGCAAATGTCATACCGGAAGTAGAAGTTCTGGGCGATAAAGAAGCCGATCTTCTGATTGTTGGTTGGGGAGGTACATATGGTCACCTTTATGAAACAATGGAAATTATGCAGTCAAACGGGAAGAAAGTTGCATTGGCGCACTTCCGTTACATTAGCCCGTTACCTGAAAATACTGCGGAAGTACTGAAGCGATACAAAAAAGTTGTTGTTACAGAACAGAATAATGGTCAGTTTGCCAATTATCTGCGTAGTAAAGTGGATGGTTTTAATCCATATAAGTTTAACCGTATAAAAGGTCAGCCGTTTATTGTCAGACGCCTCGTCGAAGAATTTAGCAAGATGATTGACGATTAGCGACAAACAGAAGATGAATGCAAATATATAAAAACTTTATGAACTTTATAATTCCCCCAATATATGATGAATACGACATACGAAGCCAAAGATTATAAAAGCGACCAGTATGTACGCTGGTGTCCGGGTTGTGGTGATCATGCGACATTGAACTGTTTACATAAAGCCATGGCAAAGCTTGGCATTCCACCCTATCAAATGGCCGTTCTTTCGGGTATAGGCTGTTCGTCGCGTCTGCCCTATTATATGAATACATACGGTTTTCATACAATTCATGGCCGTGGCGCCGCAATTGCTACGGGCGTTAAGACTGCCCGTCCGGACTTAAGCGTGTGGCTGATAACAGGCGATGGCGATTGCCTTGCAATAGGAGGAAATCATTTTATACATGCGGTAAGGCGTAATGTAGATATAAATATTGTTCTGATGAACAATCGAATATATGGGCTGACCAAGGGACAATACTCGCCGACATCAGCTCGAGGTTTCGTTTCAAAAAGTTCGCCTTATGGAACAGTTGAAGATCCGTTTATTCCGGCAGAACTGGCGCTGGGAGCAAGGGGGACATTTTTTGCCCGCGCTATAGATGTTGATTTGCAGAATCTGACAGATATACTGGAGGCCTCGGCGAAACATAAGGGCGCTTCTGTTACTGAAGTACTGGTTAATTGTGTAATTTTCAATAACGGAACGCATTCGGATATTGCAGATAGGGAGTATCGTGCAGACCGTACAATCTTTCTCCGTCATGGAGAGAAAATGATATTCGGTAAAGAAAAGAATAAAGGGCTTATCCTCAGCGGTTTAAAATTAAAAGCTGTAACGATTGATCGGGATGGTTATACAATAGATGATATTCTTGTACATGATGCTCACGAAAAAGATGCTACACTCCATCATATGCTTGCTATGATGAGTGGCGACCTCCCTGTTGCTATGGGAGTTATCCGTGATATAGACGCGCCGGTTTATGATGAAGCGGTTCATCAGCAAATCGAAGACGTAAAAGCCAAAAAACCGGAACGCACATTACAGGAAATGCTGATGAGCGGTGAAACCTGGGAGATAAAGTAACTTTTTTATTTCATAGTTGGAAAAAAGTTTCGGATAGTTTTGTCCGGGACTTTTTTTTTATTACCTTTGCCGCCGGTTGAAAGATTTATCTTCGGATAAAGACAGGTCCCATAGCTCAGTTGGTTAGAGCATCTGACTCATAATCAGGGGGTCCTTGGTTCAAGCCCAAGTGGGACCACGAAAGTAAAAAGAAAAACAAAGCAAGTCCTTGAAATTGAATAGATTTCAGGGATTTTGTCTTTTGAAATTAGTAAGTTTGTATAGATATTAATTTATTTCAGCGTAGCAATACGCACAACATAAGAAATATTAATTTGAGCTAACGCTCTTATTATCTTGTCTGAAATCCGCTAAAATTTCAAAATGCAAGTGAGGATAAGTTCGCGGAGGTTCACGCTCACAAGGCGTGAACTGTTTGCGTTTATCTACTTGCAAGGTTTTTAGCGGAACCACAGACAAAGGTAAGCAAATAACAGTTTCACGCTTTTTGCTTATAAGTTTAAGGGTTGAAAGTTCGCAACTCTTAAAGAATATGGCAGAATTACAAAAATCAAAAGAAAAAATTTTGGCGGATTTAGACAATCGCGTCAAAGACAAAATTTTAGAGCCGAGTAACGCAGAACTGCTTAAAAAACTGATAAACAACGCAGAAAGTTTGACAGAGGAAATCGCCATTGCTGAACTTGGCACGACCTACAAACGCACAGGACTGCATTTCGATAAACGCTTGGAAAAACTGGGCGACACTGTCAAGTATTTCAAACGAAATGCCGAACTTTCGTTCTCCGAGCCGAGTGACTTTCCCCAAAAAGAGGCAACATTTTTTGACGGAGAAGCGGTAAAAGAGCCATTAACCCACAAACTCATTATCGGCGACAATTATTACGATGCCCTGCTCAATTTGCTTGTGCAATATCGCGGGGCGATTGATGTAATTTATATTGACCCGCCTTATGGTAAGGATTCTTTGGGTGAATTTTTCCTTGTTTCCTCTTTGAGCAAGGGTGATTTGGCACGGCAGAACTATGAAAAGTTTTGTGACTATGCTGACCGGAAATTCTTTGCCAACCTTAATTCACATCTTATCAACAGTGAAATTGCAGGTGAAGAACGGCTGTTTATTCTCATCTTATGTAAATATTTACATAAGATGAGATTAAAGGACCTTTCCACAGTAGAAAACTCAGTGCAAAAAGTCAAAGTTGGAAAAAGAAAACAAAATCAAAGTCAGACCGATATATTTAGCGAAATGTCAAACATAAACGAAAAAGAAATTTTCCTTTGGGGCAAAAACTATGTTCCCAATTCCGCCATAAAGTTTGAATATTATATGGGCGCATTGCATTCATCTTTCCCTGATTTTGTAATGAAAGATACTTTTGGCAGAGTGCATATTTTTGAAGTGAAAAGCGTGAATATTGCCCCATCAATGATTGACAACAATATTTACAAAGCAAAAATTGCCGAACTGAAAAACTGCTATAAGCAAGCGTCTAAAATCACAGAACAAATTTTTTATTTGTCTGTTTTAGACGGCGAAACTTGGCAAATTACGCAATATGCCAAAGGAAAGCACATTGACCAAAGAGCAATTTGAGAGGTTTGTGAAAAACTGAATGACAATATCAACGAACACAGGCAATACTCGGAAGAATATCCAGCAATAATGCCACCTGTTTTTTATACGCTTCTTTCATTGTAGGCGCAACATCGTCCCACGACATCCTCCCGTAAACGCTTCTGTACATTTGTACGACTTTTTTGTTTTCTTTTCCGTCTTAAATATCGCGACATTTTCAGTTTGTGGCGCTATTTTCTATATCTCTCTTATTTTCAGCTTGTAAACTTTTATCTGGTCAGGGGTTCTGACATTCCAAAAGCAGATTTTTATCCCAATCCTGCTACCCGCCGCCTTCGGGGATCGCTTTTATCCGTTTCTTGGTCATTTCGGAAAGTTTGCGTGGGTAATGCAAATCATCATCCGGACAATGTTGACCGTCTTCAACTTTCGGCAAATGACCAATCGCTTGACGAACGGTAATAACTCCGCCATCAGTATGAGTTGGCGGAATCATTTCTATTTTAACGTTTTTAGAGGCCAACAGAATTAAGCGCTTGCGCCGTTTCGAGCAAGAGTTAATGACACTTCCGAAAAATCGCGTTTGGGCTTGGTTTGTCCTTCTGCCCATGAAGAATATCTTTACGAGAGAACACCACTTTTTGACCGAACTTCCGGCAGGGGATATTTCCTGATGCAGTCAGTTTATACAGTTTCGCCTTTGATAAGATATAACCGTATTCGGCTAGCAGGGTGAGAGCGCCGGTTAATGTTATCGTATCTATTTCCGTTTTCGGCTCTTGCTTGGCATGAGACAAATTCGACACTTCTTCGTGTATGATAGCCCGAAATTTTTCTTCTTCGGCAACAATGATATTATTCATATTTTTTTTGTTGGCTAATCGAACGCGGTTTATCAGTTGTTCGCCTTGAAGTGTTTCAATGGTATTTTTCTTGGCTGCAACATAATGCTGCAAATGTTTTATGGCTTTATCTACTTCTTTAATAGTCGCTTCGTAACTATCCAATACAGTCAGTTTTAAGGTAGAAAAGTCCTTATCGGAATAAGCGGGATTATTCCGTAATTCTTCTATCAAAGTGGAATAGGCATTCAACTCTTTCAAGTTGATTGTTGTTAGTTTGCGCCGTGGCATTATTCAATCCTTATTTTTCCAAATCGCTCGTTCAACTCCTTAATTCTTTCTATTAATTTGTTAAATGGCAACGATTTACCATAAATCATGTTGCCTCGCATAACGTCATAGTCTTTTCTCCATAATTCAATGATTGAATCCGGCGGAACAAAGTTAATTTTTTCCGGGATGTGAGTAGAATAATCCACTTCTTTCATTGCTGTAAGCATTCTTCTATGCTCAATGATAGATAGATATAAATTCACATTATTCATTGCATCTACAGCAAATCGAGTGTCCATCATTTTTTCCAAATCGTAAATGTGTCTTGACATTCTATCAATACGGATTTTTTCGACAGGCTTTTGAAATTCTTCGTGCAAAAGAAAGGCTTTTTCAAGGAAAGTCCGCTGAGGGATAACGGTCGGAACGTCAAAATAGGCATCTGCAAAATCTGAATCGGGATAATTTTCTGCAAGTATAGAACGCATGCGAATATTTTCACTTGGCTCAATCAGAGAACGAGCTCCGATTTCAATCAAAACTTTATCTCGAATGTAAGAAGAAGCATAAAGGGAATCGAACTGAACTTCAATTATCAAAGGGTCTTTGGTAGTATCTTGCGTTTCTTCAATAAACAGGGAATAGCCGTCAATTCCTTTGTCCTGAAGTTTTTGATTTAATTCATCTTTCAATTTTTCTTTAATGTAGGAACAAGAAGCCCGCCTTAAATTATTGATTTGTTTCTTTTTCAATTCCCCTTCAAATCCAAAGAATTTCCTGTCAATGGCAATGTCTATATCTTCCGAAAATCGTTCAATCAGATTCCAAGCCTTACTCAATGATGTACCGCCTTTGAAAACGATATAATCGGCACATTCGCAAGCAAATAATGCTCTCAATGTCATTGTTACCCACCAATCCTTTTCAATGGAAACATTCGGTAATCCGGTGGTTATTTGCAGTTTGTCAAGAATTTCAACTCTTTCCTCTTCCGGTATTTTCAACCAATCATTCATCTTTTTTATTTTTTAGCAATATATCGGCAATCCATTCCGGTGCAAGTGTTGCATCGTAAATGATGTTTTCTTTCTTCTCGTGTAGAAGAACATCTTTAATCTTCCGTAATTCATCTTCCCGCACATTTCCTTTTCCTATTTCTTTCAAGGCAAAAACAACCAGTGTAGTAATCTCGCCTTTAAACGCCAAATGTTTTGCTATCGTCTTTTTGAAACAAATAGTGGCCTTTGCTCCCACCTTAATTATTCGTGCGGCGCCATCAGTAAGAAAAACTACTTTCATCGGAACTTGGGTAGATAATCCTAACTTATTTAAGGCATAAACTCCGGTTGGAATCAGTCGCGCTTTTTCTCTTTTAGCAATAGCCTTTGCAATGTTTTCGATTGAAGGATAGACAATTCCGATTCGTCCACTTATTTTCGGATATAAATAAATACCATTTGACAATCGAATGATAAACTCCTCTTTGCAAAGTCGTGATAATGTATGACGAATCGCCACACCGGTACCCAAAGCGCGAAAATCATCCGCAAAAATTATTTTCCCGCGACGTTTTTTAATAATTGAGCTTTTTACTTGACAATGTGTTGATTGCATACAAATATTCTAATTGTTTTTGGCACAAATATAGCATAAATATGTGCCAAATTCGTTTGCAAAAGTATATATATTTTTCAACATATCATAATCAATTGCCGAAATTAGTGAGTAATCGGGCGTTCTTCTCTCGTTCTTCTCGCTCGAAAGACGCCAAGTAATTTTCGGTAGTCTTTAAATCATTGTGTCCCAGACTTTCGGAAATATAAGAAATATTTGCGCCGGAACGCTTTAGTACGGTGGCAAACGAGTGTCTGGCGGTGTATGTGCTGATTTCATCAATCCCAACTGCTTTCCCAATTTTTTTCAAGCGTTTGTTACACAGTTTTACAGTTGATTGTATCTTATCTTTTTGTTCAAGCGGAGTTTCACTCCCGGACAAATACCCAAAGATATATGAATCCGGCTTATGCTCTTTATTTCCCCATCGGTCAATAATAGCCTGCATTTCCGGGGTTATAATTGCACTTACTTCTTTTTTGACTTTTGACGTTCGAGCGGTCTTTGCTCGAAGAAAGCTTATTTCTCCATTATGGATATTTGAATATTTAAGGGTGAGCATATCTGCAAAATTAGGTAGATAAGCCTAACTTATTTAAGGCATAAACTCCGGTTGGAATCAGTCGCGCTTTTTCTCTTTTGGCAATAGCCTTTGCAATGTTTTCGATTGAAGGATAGACAATTCCGATTCGTTTGCTCATTTTCGGATATAAATAAATACCGTTTGAAAGGCGAATGATAAAATCGTCTTTACAAAGTCGCGATAACGAATGACGAATCGCAACACCGGCGCCCAAGCGCGAAAATCATCTGCAAAAATTATTTTTCCACGACGCTTTTTTATAATTGCGCTTTTTATTTGATAATATGTTGATTGCATACAATTATTCTAATTATCAATGTTCGCGCCGGAACGTTTCAGCACGGTGGCGAAAGAGCGTCTTGCTGTATGGGTACTGATTCCGTCAATTCCAACGGCTTTTCCGATTCGTTTCAATCGCTTGTTACATAACTTTGTAATGCTGCGAACTACATTTTTTTCTTCCATGGGCGTTTCTTTCCCTGTCAGGTATGGAAATATGTAATTGTCATGCTTTTGAAGTTTTGTGCCCCATCTATCAATAATCGCCTGTTACGCATTATATTGAGTGGGCAAAGAAAGAGGAGTGCCGGGAATTGGTTAAAATCATTCGTGGAGTTACAATATCAATGAGATAAAGGCGGATTTGATAGACGAAAAGAATCCACCGAAACGCAATACTGATATTGATATTTCAGAAGAAGAATTGACACAAAACAGAGAAACGGTCAAGTCCATTCCAGCTGCATTATGGAACGAAATCGGCAAATGGGGAAAAGACAGCGGATTTTTTGACATTACAAAACAGACCATAGTTTCAAACATTGCCTATAAATTGCGACAAAACAAGGTTTTAGCAGATGAAGAAACAGATTTTTTGTTTGACATTCTGAACGGAAAACGCGAAAGGGATTATGATACAGATGCGGTAGTCGTAAAATGTTTGCAAAAACTTGTTAAAAAAGGGTTCACTGTTTAGGTGTATTATGATATTCCACAATATCCTCTGCTACCATTAAATTTTCGTCTTCCTTTAAATCATAAAATTTCACAGACATTCTTTGCGGAATCTGTGCAAATAACGCCGCCTCAATTCTATCAATCAACGGCGTAATATCGTGTTTGTGCGCGTGCCGTATTTCACATTCCCAAACCGTTACAATATTCCACCCCAACGCCGTAAGTTTTTCGGCATTCACTTTGTCCCTTTCTGCATTGGAAGTAATTTTATCAACCCAAAATTTCGTGTTTGTTTTCGGTGTGCAAGCATATTTGCAGCCCTCGTGCCTATGCCAGAAACAGCCGTGCAGGAAAATAACCGTTTTGTACTTTGGCAAAACAATATCGGGTTTTCCGGGCAGTTTTTTATCATTCATACGATACCGAAAGCCCCTTGCAAAAAGGGCTTTGCGCAATGTCAATTCGGGTTTTGTATTCTTTGACCGAATCTTTGACATTACTTCCGACCGTTTTTTCTTGTCCCAAATATCTGTCATAACTTATTTCGTTGGGTTAACTCAAAACAACTCCGCTAACAACTCCACCTGTTCCTGATACTTTTGCGGATTGCTATCTCTTAATTTCCGAATGTTGAGCAGTTTCCACCGAATAGCAGGAAACGTACTGTAATCTACATCATCCCAAACCGGCTCGCCTTTGGTAAAGTCAAGCAAAAATGCTTTATCCTTATCCGTCAAAGATTTATTGATTGCCGAAATTACCTGTTCCCTTGTTTCTTCAAACTCCTCATACGAAAAAGGCTGATCGGTCATCCCATTGAATTGGCTATTGAACACAATTCGCCGGTCAAGTCTTTTCGGGTTCAGCAATTCATGGAACGGTCGATTTCCACACAACAGGAAGAACAGGAAGCCTGTTTTTATTTCATCCGTATAGCCTGCTTCATGGAATAAGTTCCGCATATCAAACGTCAGGTCAATATCAACCGAAAATCGGGGCAAATCCAAATGGAAAAGGTTAATAGCTGTACCGCCATGCAAGGCAAAAGTTCTTTCTTCCGCAATACTCGGTAGAACATCTAACAGTAATGCTACTTGTTTTTTATACGCTTCTTTCATTGTACAATTTCTTTCGGTAAAACCAACTGATATTTAGCGGCAAACGTCCCGTCATTCGCCAGACTGCGCACGCCGCTTCCTAAATCTATCTGTTTGGTATTTATATACTTGAACCAACTATGCCCGGCTCTTTCCGCAAAATACAGAAACAAACGTTTCACTTTTACGGACTTGCATTGTTCCAAAAGCGGTTGTACTTGCGCCGGACGAAGCGATGTCAGTCCTTCCATCAATTCATAAGCCTCTGTCAAAGGGAATTGATTCGGGCATAACGATAAACATTCCATCATCGCACAAGTGGCATTGGATATTTTCAGGGTCAGTTCGCCATCCTGAAAATCGGTTAAACAGATTTCGTTTTCTTTAAAAAGGGAAGCGGTAAATATTTTCGGGCTGGTATCCCATTGATTATTGGTAAACCACAATGGCAACGATGTTTTACTTTCTACGAATACCGTTGTTTCCTGCGTATTAACTTGCAGGTAATGAGCCAAGCCCGACACTTCCAACGCCGAACGCCCGCCGATATGCACATTCAGATTTGCCTGTTTTTGAAGAGCCATTATCGCTCCCGACAACACAAGCGAATCGCCGGTTTTAACCATAGCGCCTTTCCCGATGGATTTCAGCCAACCGCCCGTTCGGTAACGCTGTTGAAGTTCATACGGATAACCTTCAGAAGCCAACCACGGAGAAAGCAGCACAAGCCCTTTGGAAGTGGTCTGCATCAATCGGTTTATCTTCGTTTGCTTTATTTTCGCTTCTTTTATCATACTAATAGTATAAAATAAAGCGCAAAGATAAAATATTTTCCTGAATTATCATCTATTTCAAAAACTTTCCCGACAATTCAGGGATAAATAAATAATATAAATGAATAATAAGTCACAAATATAATACCAAAAAGGATATGTAAATTGTTCGGAATGTAAATATTTATTATTCTGCTATTTAGAACTAACGAAAAATCACTCGGAAATATCGAACGCTTCTGAATAAATAAGGAGAAGCAAACTTAATTTTTCAATTCCTTTATCCGGATGTTTCTGAAAGAAACCACAGAATTATGCCCTAAAAAAGTAATATGTCCCTTTTCGTAAAATAACGCAGCCGGGATTTTATCGGCAGGAGTCCCTTTTGTAGCTTCTCTCAAATTACCGTCAACAATTACCGTTCCGTTAAGAATGACTGTAATATTATCGCCATCCGCTACAACTTCCTGATAATTCCATTCTCCTGCGGGTTTCAGGAAGCCTCGTTTTGCAGGTATCCATCCATACGCCGATCCATGGTACTGATACGGTTTTAGATCCTTATACAGAGGCGCTTCATTATCCAGTATCTGTAATTCCATTCCATCGTATCCGCTTTGTGCAGTTATCATTTTATGCCGTAATCCTAATCCGCTATTCGCCTCAGGAGTAAGTAAAAACTCAAAACGCAAAATAAAATTATCAAACTGTTGTTTTGTGTACAAATTCCCATGTCCGGTTTTCGGATACATGACAATGCAACCGTTTTCCAGAACATATTCATCTGTATTGCTTGTCCATTGCGACATGGATGCGCCGTCAAAAAGGACCTTATACCCCTCTTTCTTTTCTTCTTTTGACAGGCGGAATGTGGCTCCTTTACCGGTAACAGGTTGTTGAGAACCGCTGTCCCTCGATACGAGACAAGAGACAGCAGTGAAAAAAGACAGTATAAAGGCAAAAATAATATTTACATGTTTCATCTTCATTATTTTTTTATCTTGAGTTTTTGAGCATCCCATTCAATTGCCTCCTTCCGCAAATAGCTTTCATAACTGAGCAGAGCAGGGGCAGCCGCTCTGACAGCAAAAAGGACGTCTGCCGTCAAAGGTGTGTTGTTCCTGATTCCGTCGATGAAATTAAAATGATGGTCATAATGTCCACCCCTATATCCTTTTTCCGCATAAAAGACAAACTCCCGCGGAGATGCTTTTTCGGGAACATCTATCCCTTGCCCCAATTGTCGTAATACCTCAAAATCCTTCGTATTTACCTCTTCGATTGTTTTCAGGACAATTTTATCCCAACCGACATCCAACGAACCTTTCGAACCAACAATCCTGAAATCCATACTTCCCCATTTCTTGGATACGCCGTCCACATAATTAGCTCCTAACTGTACTGTAAAGGCTCCCAGGTTATTTCTATCCGGATAATCAAAATATCCCAACATAATATCAGGGGTATCGCGTAACCCATCCGTATAGTACCGTATTCCTCCGGTAGTATACGCCTTCTCGGGACCTATTGCATCCATGATATAATGAATACTGGAGAGTACATGCACAAACAGGTCTCCGGCTATGCCCGTTCCATAATCCTTCCAGTTTCTCCATGCAAAGAAATGCTGGGGATTGAAGGGTATTTTAGGTGCATTTCCCAGAAAACGATTCCACCAGATAGTTTCTTCGGAGGCGCCATCCGGAGCGGTGAAGGCATTTAATTTCCCCGGGGACGCAGTAAACTGCCCGTCAACAAAATTGACAGGGCCAATAATACCCTGCCGAATCAATAACCTGGCTGCCCTGTTCCCTAATGAAGCCATACCTTGACTGCCCACCTGAAACAGTACTCCGCTTTTTTTCTGCGCTTCAATCATGGCTTTTCCCTCACCCAGTTTATGGATGACCGGTTTTTCGCAATACACATGTTTACCGGCATTCATTGCCTCAATAGCTATCGGTTGATGCCAATGGTCGGGAGTAGCGATTATTACCGCATCAATATCTTTCCGTAAAAGAATTTCCCTATAATCTTTTGTAACGAAAATTTCATTTCCCCATTGTGTCTTGGCATCCTTCAAACGTTTGTCATACAGGTCGCACACGCCCAACAACCGCACACCCTCAACCGTCAAGGCCGTGTTGGTATTGGCTGTTCCCATACCTCCTTTGCCTATCAGGGCAATATTGATAAAAGAGTTGGGAGATATTGACATTTTCACGTCTTTAACCATTTTCTCACCAGCGGCGGAAAGCAATGAAGATGCCGAATTGAGCGCTACGGCGCTTATCGTCATTTTTTTTAGAAATTCGCGTCTGTTTTGCATATTTGTTTAGTTAACCGAATCTATTCTTCCCCCAATACATTAAATTCGGCTATATCGCATCGTGCCCCGCTTGCAGGGCCGGCAGCCTGATTATCATACTCAAAAGCGTCACTGATTACAAATTTGAGATATCGAGCCGAAGAACCATCCCGGGTGAAAGTGTGCGTACGTGGCGTATTGCTGTTAACACTCCAGTCTGACAACTTTGTCCATGTGACATTATCAGCGCTGATCTCAAAATAGCCGTTTTTAAGGTTTCCCCTCCAAGAGTCGTTAGGTTTAGTAAAACTAATGCTGTAAATTTTATACTCTTTCTTCATGTCGAAGATAAAATAATAGGGAAGTGGTTTGGGAGCGTCCCATTTCGATCCCCAGAAAGTGGCCACATTCCCATCGAGCATATTCTCCGGAATACGGTTAAGAGATACATATTGAGGCTCTTCCGAGATACATGAATTCCAATCAATAATTTCCCAACCTGTGCGGTCGAGAATACCGGGATTTAATGCGACGATTATAGCTATCTCCGCATTTACAGAAAGATTACTGTTGAGTGAAACGGTAACAACAGCTGAACCTGTGCCAACCGCTTCGATTTCGCCATCCGTCACTTTCACAACGGATTCATCGGAAGACTTCCAAACGAGAGAAGGATCTCTAACTCCGTAGTTTGACGGCAACAGTACGGGGGTCACAGTGTGTTTATTATTCAGCGCCAAAATCAAATCGCTCTCCACTTGAATGGCCGTTATCGGATTCTCCAAAACTTCAACGGGAATAACCTTCTTTACAGATGGCTTATCTGCCACACTGGCCGTGATTTCAGCATTACCGAAATAAACGGTGGTTACTATTCCACTCTCATCAATTGTCACAATGTCTTTATCAGACGATTCCCAAAGGATGTTGAAAGGAATTTTTTCATTGTAATTTGACGGTATTGCGCTTGCGGCTAATTCTGTGGTTTTACCCATTAACAGGGAGATATGGTCAACAGGTGCAAGATTTGCTTTATTGAATACCTCAATCCTTTCAAGCAGCAGAAGCTTTTCTACATCCACAGGTATCGACTTTTTCAGACCTTCGCTACTGGTTATATTGATAAAACATGTGCCGTCGCCGATTGCACGAACCAACCCCGTGGAACTGACCGTGGCCACTGAAGCGTCGGTAGTTTCCCATGTAAACGTTTGTGTCGTTGGGCTCGCCGTAATTTGAAATTCTTCGCCTTCCAACAATTCTATTGAAGAATGGGTGGAATAAATTGTATATTCTACATTTCTTTCCGGACCATCGCTGCAAGCGGCGAGTATCATCAAACCGGCGAAAATGAATGATGCCCGATATAAAAATCTATTCATGTTTTTTAATTTTTATCAGTTCTTAATTTGTCATCAATCTTCTATTCGTATCAACCTCTCCTCTACTTCTCTCCAAGCGGTAAAACTTCCATCGTTGTTCTTGAGTCGAAAACGGTAGTTTAAGTAAAATACGCGTTGTTTGCTTGTACCTTGCAAAAGTTCAGGGACATATCGGTTATAACCGTTTACATTATCAAGCATCTCTACTTCCATGGATCCATAAGGAGTAACCAAGAGTGAATTATCCTCCTTTATCTGCACCACAACCGATAGTCTTTCAATATCGGCAACAGTGGTTGTATTTCCATAGGTTTCGTTGCCAATAAACATCCTCACCCTGTCTTTTTCCAGCGGTTGCACTAATTTTGTGCCACTCAACACGGTAATCGGATTGGTCATAGTCCCGCTTTTTGCATAATAGGTGGGTACTAATTGTTCGGCATAATCATTTCCAATGGCTACACGGAAGAGTACATCACTTTTGTCCTCATTCACATCATAACGGGATACGCTTTTGATTTTCAGAGGAATGAAATAGATCGAATCCGGTGACAACCCCAACGGGCGTACTTTCACAGGCATTCTTACGTAATGATAATTCGAATTGGCGGGTAACGTTACCGTATATGACTCTATTTCGTACCTGTCGGCAGGTAACAATTTGGCATACTCGCTTTGGTAATTATAGTTCAAACTATTGAACTCGTCTAACATAGCCGGATTCGGCTCGAGCGTTACCGTGATCTCCTGTTCATTGCTATTAGAACCGCCGCATCCAATGGAAACATACCTGACAGGTTCCTCTTCATTGAGCGTATAGGATGTGGCAAAAACATTTTCCGAGCCACTTAGCAAATAAACCAACGTTTTATATTGTTCATCCTGATAAATGGAATCGGTGTTGCAACCGGCAAGACTAAACGCCGCGATGCATGTAATGAATATTTTTAATGATATTTTCATACGATTATTTATTCTTTTAATTAATACTGGTATCCCGGATTCTGATCCATCGAAGGAGATTTCCTTATCTCGTTCAATTCAATGGGTACAAGAATCAGTTTTTTATCCACTACTCTGTTTCTGGCTACTGTTTGATTGACAGGAACAATATTGTAAAACGCCAATCCGTCTGCATCCATATCCATACCCTGAATGGGTTCTCTTTCCGTGATTTCGTACTTGCCCCAACGCCGCACATCCCAGAAACGCGCGTTTTCGTGAATCAATTCCACCATTCGTTCGCGTTCTATCAGACTCTGCATGGTTTCTTGTGAAGCAAGTTCAGCATCAGTCAGTCCCGGTAATCCGGCTCTGAAGCGAATCATATTGAAATAATAACGCATTTCGTTTATATTCCTTGATAGTTGATAATCCCGGATGGTATGAGTGGTGGTGAGATTATTTAAAGCTTCCACATACGCAAGCAGGATTTCCGCATACCGGATAATAGGATATGCTTTTTCTAACCGCCGTGAATTTTCGTAGTCCGTACCTTGACCGGTAGCTCCCCATGAATCTTCAGGGTGGACGAATTTTCTCAACGAATAGCCCGTTGTATTCACGTTGTATGGTAAATTCCGGTTTGAATTTTTACCGGCGTTACCATTCAGGTTATACCAAAACTGTATATTCCTTTTGCTTAAGTTTGAAGTGGAAAGCATGGGCCAAAACGCTCCGCTGAAGCCTATACTGGCATAGAACCTCAATTCGCGGTTTACATACATTTTATGGACATTCCCTTTTAACGTATAGCCGGAAAATGTCAGATCAGTTCCATTATTCCATATACCATCCGTTAAGTAGGGATATTTGTCGCTCGAATTTTCGATGGTACGTCCGTCTGCCATCCGATAGGCGTCAATCACTTTTTGGGGTACCGATACAGTGGCATATCCGTTATATATCTCATAAGGAAAAGCATGCCTCGAATAATTTTCCAAACCGGATGATCGCTGCGCCCACAGATATTCAGGATTACGCGCAAACGGCGACTCTCCGGTGAACATATCGGAATATGACCGGAAAGGGTCAATATCTCCCGCTCCCTGCGGGAAACTGTGTTGCGGTACATTATCGGGCAGGGGAGCGGTATCCGGCATTTTTTTTACGGTGTGTAAAGCAAAGATGTTCATGTCTATAATACGCTTGCAAACCGCAGCTGCTTCAGCCCATTTTCGTTCGTCGTATGTCTGTGAAACATAGTTTACTCCATCCGTTGACCTTTTCCACGTTCCATACGTCCTGCGGGCTGCCGATCCGCCATTCCAGAGCGGACTTGCCTGAATCAGCCGCAGACGGGCGCTCAACCCCAGTGCAGATCCGGCGGAAGGACGGCCGAAATAACTGGGTGTGACAACGTCCGGCATAAGCTCTGCCGATCGTTCCAGTTCGCTGCAAACATAATCCACCGATTCGTCGAATGTCGCTCTTGGACGGTCGTAGTAATCTTCCGTCTCATTTGTTTCCATCACGTCGTCGCCTAATATCACAATGGGACCATAATACATGATCAATCTGTAATAGGCATAGGCGCGCATGAAATAGAGATAGCCCGTCAGCTCATTCTTTTCCCTTCCGGTCAGGTCGGTTGCCCTGTTTATGTTGTTAAGAACCGTATTGACCTTACGAACAATGATGTACATGCTGTTCCAAATATTAAACGACCTGAGATTAGTAGGAGTTATGTTCCCCTGTACAAAATCCAAGGAGGCATAGTCGGAAATCATAATCGAAAAAGCCTCATCGGTGGCAAACGAACCCAGTTTGTCAAATTTATAACCTTCATCAGGAAACAGAGACGCCATATTCCATACGTAACGTTCCAGATTTGTTTTATTTACAAAAATTGAATCATATTTAAACGACTCTTCAAAATTATCGGCAACATCCAGGTAATTACAGGATGACATTGTCATGATTGCCATACAGGCACAAACTATTGTATGCTTAAATATATTTTTCATCCTTTTCTATATTTAAAAGTTAAGGTAAAGTTGCAGCGTATATCTTGATGGTATCGGATAAGCGCGTCCGTTTCTAAATCCCTGTTCCGGATCCCAGTCTTTCACCTTGTCCCAAACATAAAGATTATTCCCGACGAACTGTATATCAGCGGACGTCAAGCCAAACCGCTTGAGAAATGCCGCTCTGAGATGGTAATTGAGCGTTACTTCCTGCAGGCGCAAGTAACGGGAATCACTCTTCCAGAAGGTGGACAACTGCGAATTATTGGCATTGTATCCGTATGAAAGTCTTGGAAAGCGGGCATTGGGATTTTCCGCCAGCGCCGGGTCAATCCCGTTTGCCAAAGCATAATCCATCGGAACCCAACGGTTGGCAGGGTCATTGACCATCGTCAGCACATTCCCGATTCTCCCATTATTGAAAGGTACGTAACCCGGTCCGTTAGTACCATAACTTGAATGATAATAACCCACATGATAAAAATCGGTTTTACCTGTTCCTTTGAACAATATGCCCAACGTGAAGTCTTTGTATTTCATCTCCCCGCCGAAGCCATACATTAATCGCGGGTAAGTAGGATCAGACAAAAACGCCATGTCATCGGTATTGATCACGCCGTCACCATTGATATCTTTGTATTTGATATCGCCTGGCATGACTTTGAAGCCTCCGAAAGACTGAGTAGCGCTAAATTCAATGTCGTCTTCGTCTGCGAACAGACCTGTGGCAATATAGCCGCGTAGCGCTGATAAAGGATATCCGTTATAGGGTTGGTATGGATATCTGGTAGGCGGTTGTTCCCAGTTGATGACTTCGTTTGCCGAATAGGTATAATTTCCCCGTATTGTAAAACTCCAGTCCTTACGGATTTCGTGCGTATAGGAAATGTTGCCGTCCGTACCGTAACTGCGCATACTCCCTACATTACCATACGGACGGGCAGAATAGACCAGTCCGACGTAACCGGGGATCGTTTCCCTGCGTTGGAAAATATTTTCGCGCTTATCGTTAAAAAAGTCCGCCACAAATGACAATCGATTATCCAACAGATTGGCTTCGACGCCAACATTGGCTTTCAACGCTTTTTCCCACATCAGGTTGTTGGCGCCGAATTGCAATTCGCTCACGCCGTTAAGGGTACTACCCCAGCCTACAGGCTGGTTTTCTCCAATAATGGTCATGAACGGGAACCTGAAATTGGCAATACGATCACTACCTACCGATCCGTAAGAAGCGCGTATTTTAAAATAGTTAAGCCAACTCATATGGTCCATTACCCATTGATAACCGGTAGGCGCCCAACCGAGCGCCAGCGAAGGGAAGAAACCAAACTGTTTTCCGGGCTCAAAATTTTCCGAACCCGTGTAGCCGAAATTAAAATCGATCATGTAGGTATTTTTGAATCCGTATGTAAGCCGGCTGGAAAGTCCCTGATACCTTTTAGGCAGGGCCTCCAGGGCGCTACGGCCCGCACCGGCGACGTCAGCATCTCTTGTGTCTTGCTCGTCGCTCATATAATAATAAACAAGCGCGCTTGCGCGATGATCCTCTGCAAGGAGCCTGTCCCATGATAACGTACTTTCAAAATGATATTTCCGGGACTGCCGCTGATAATTCGAGTATTGGGGACTAATCGCATCAAAACTCTTTGCCCTTTGTAATTCGCCCCAGGTAGTACGCCCGCTCGCCAGATACAATTCGGGCATTACATATCGGATTTCGTCTTTCCATGAGAGGTTGTCGTAGGCTCCTTGCATTCTCAATTTCAGATCTTTGATCAGATAAGAGAAATCATGTGATAAAGCCAGCGTTGCCTTGCCTGTATATTGCTGGTTGGTTTGTTTCCCTGTGTAATTCAGTAGCACATATGGTGATACGCCAGCCCCCCCATACTCCGAACTGAAAGCCGGCAACTCTCCTGTCGAATACCTGATAGGAACGGTAACAGGCGTAAGCATCGACTGTGCCTCCCACATGGCGTCGGTATTGGTAAACCCGGGTTGCGTCCTCAGCGACATGAAACCGTCTGTACCAAAATACAAAGTGGTGCTTTTATTCAGGTCGATATCCAGATTGATACGGTAATTATAAGTGTTGTAGCCAACGCCGGAGCGAATGGTGTTTTCAGGAGCCACTTTGTAGGCGGCGCCTTCCAGCGAGGTTCCCAAACTGATAAAGTAACGCGCCGCATCGCCGCCGCCCTGCGCGCTGACATAATAAGTCTGCTGGAAACCGTTTCGTTTCATGATCTCATCCTGCCAGCTGATGTCGGGATAAAGATCATCATCCAAATGGTTTTTGATGAGTTTCAGCTCCATATTGTCATAAAGGATCTCTTCGTTACGTACCGCCCTCGCTTCATTGGCTAAAACGGCATAATCGTATGCCCTCAGATATTCGGGCATCCGTTTCAGGTACGACAGCGTATAATTGGCTCTTGCCTTAATTTGCATTTTGCCGCTTTGTCCGCGCTTGGTCGTGATCAGCACCACGCCATTGGCGCCACGAACTCCGTAAACAGCCGTTGCAGAAGCGTCTTTCAGTATGGAGAACGATTCGATGTCAGCAGGGTCGATGGAGTTTATATTGCCCTCCAGTCCATCTATCAATACCAGCGCCGAACTACTCGCGCCGAACGTACCAATACCTCGCACCCAGAACTCCGAAATGTTTTTGCCCGGTTCGCCGCTGCCTAATTGCGTAATCATACCGGCCACACGCCCGCCAAGCATGTTTGTAATGCTTGTAGCAGGCGTTTGAAGTTCTTCTACATTTACAGAGGTAACAGCGCCTACAACACTAATTTTACGTTGGGTTCCCAAGGCGGTAACAACGACCTCTTCCGTTTCAATGGCGCTTGGCGTCATGGCGACGGAAATTTTTTCATTTTCAGCATCGACAAGATATTCCTGATTTTCATATCCTATATATGCAAACACAAGTATATCTCCTTTGGCAGCCCTGATCTTAAACTTGCCGTTGGCGTCGGTTGCCGTTCCAACCATGGCTTGCGCTTTCAGAAAAATGCTAACTCCCGGAAGGGTCTCTCCATTTTCGTCATAAACGGTACCACCCATATTAAAAGTCTGCTGTGCCGCGCCTATTAACGGAAACCAACACAGTAAACAAATAATCAGAATATTTTTATAATTAAATTGCATCATAAATGTTGAATTATTAATGATAATTACTCTATAGTTAACTTTCGGACAACATTGTTCTCGTAGTCTGTAATATAAATGTTGCCATCGGGTGTTACTGCCACTCCTCTCGGATTATTGAAAAGGGCGTCCTCGGGATTGCCGTCCTGATAACCGGCAACGCCTCCTTTGCCGATAACAGTCGATACCACGCCACCGCCATTTTCGTCAAGGGTAATCATGCGGATACAATGGTTTCCCCTGTCTGCCAGATACAGGTTGCCATTGGGGGCAACGATCAACTGATTGGGAGTTCTAAACCGGACTTCCGATAAGGGTCCGTCCTGCCATCCGGCCTCACCGTTTCTGCCGGCAAAAATAGTATGCTCTTTCTTTTCGAGGTCATATTTGCCGATACAATGCAGGGATGAATAGGAAATGTAAATAATATTGGGATTAACAGGATCAAAAACGAGGTAAGAATCAGATGAAGTTAACGTTTCCGCGACTAATGAACCCTCCCTTGTGTTAGGATTGATCTTGACGAGATGCCCTGAGGCGTAATAACGGGTATATAACTCTCCTGTCACCGGATGGGCCGCAAGACTGTGCGCCGTACTGAATGTAAAGGGAACTCCCTCTGCTCCTGCCGGCAGAATGGAGCGTTGTCTGGGCGTCCAGGCTTCGGCAGGATCGAACGTATAAAATGTTCTACCTCCATCGACAATCGCAGAGACCACGCCATTTGCATCGACTGTCGGAGCGCCCAACGCATAAGCGGAACTTGTGGCGCTTCCGGGCAATACGGCTTCGACAATGTCTTCTTCCTCATTGATGCGGACAAAACAATATGGAACGCGCCAATGGGAGATAAAGATGTTGCCCTCATTGTCCACTGTGATAGTGGAAGGATATTGAAATTCAGCCTCCGACAAGCGTCCCCCCTTGAACTCGGTCGTACCTTTTCTTCCGGAAATAGTTTGAATGACATACATTGTACGGTACAAATATTTCTTTTGAGTAAAAGCAGTGGAATCGCCGTTCACTACAACAGACAGGACGTTTTCCCTGCCCGGCTGTCGTGGAGTAATCGTGTAAATATGCCTCCCGTCGGAGCCGATAACCGGCGCGGGGACATCATTGAAATAGACCTTGATTTTGGATACATCCGAGCCAAAGTTACTCCCTGTTATAAATACTTTAGTGGACATCCCTCCTGAGTCCGGTTCAAAACCGGTGATTTCGACCGGTTTTGAAGGATCGTAATTTTCCCGCCCGAAATTATCAGACTTGTCGCCTCCGCATGACCAAAAAATAATAATAGCCACAACAAAATAGATGATACCTAATTGCTTTT
>JAIROL010000173.1 GCA_031257565.1 Tannerella sp.
AGAATCAGAAACTCAATTTAATCATAATTTGCGTATTTCGAAGATATTAATACATAAAAAAGGATTGTTTTCCATTTCTTAGCTATCTATCTTTGAGAAAATTTTTTAGCGCATGAACCTCCCAATATAATGCCGTCTTCCCCGTTCGAGGAGAAGCCGGGACATACGCGGGAATCCGCTCTATCCGTGTCATCAGCGTTCCATTGCAGACCTGAAATTGCCCTCACGGGCCTGTCATAGCGTTTTTACAATTTTTTTCACGATGTCATTCCCTTCCGCCGTATGAAAGACGGCAAAATAAACGCCTGCGCTTAACATGGAAATATCCATCGTTTTTTCATATCCGGAAATTATGGTTTTACGAACCGTACGGCCTGAAATATCGACAATGTCAATCCCGCGTACAATTGCATCCGTTTCAAAATGAAGAATACCCCGCACCGGATTGGGCGACACAATGATGTCCGGCTCCACACGTATTGCCTGATTGGATAGAATTGACGTTGTATTCAAATCCAGTTCAAAAAGCCCTGAATTATTTGTGTAAAAAATCAACCTGTTATGATATTTAAGCATATCGATAACGCCGCCGCAATCGCTATCCAATACCTCTTTATATGCCAGATGCCAGGATTCCCCGGTATCCGTTGAACGATACACAAAAATGGTATCATTCTTGTTGCTATATTTTCTGCAAATGCCTGAAGCATACAAATAACCGGGGTTTTCCTCATCAAAAAGAATTTTGTAAAAATACATGCCTGAATCATATAAATCCTGAACTTGCCAGTTGATGCCTTTGTCGGTTGATTTTGCCACTGTCATTTCTCCGCTGTAAACAAGAACATTTGCATCGTCCGGATGAAAGGCAATATGATGAATACAATTATCGCCGCCCGGATGGAGGTAACTGAAACCGGGATAGGGCATGTAGGAAGGCCATGTCAGGCCATTGTCTTCCGAGCGATAAATATATCCTGCAAAATAGGCCGTTTCTCCGGTATAGAAAATAACGGTTGTATCCAACGGATGAAAACCGGCAAACCAGTCCTGATAGCCGCCACATGCATCATTCAGATTTTTCCAGCTTTTTCCGAAATCTTCCGACTTGGACAGTCCGTAACAGGAATGGAAGAGAAGAATGGAATTTGGATTTTGCGGGTTCTGAACAATTCGATACGGATAATTATAGGACGCCTGTTCAAACAAATGCTGTGGCGTACAATTCTCGGAAGTCTTGCCGTTATCGCCGGAAATAAACATCAAACTGTCCGTTCCGCTTTTTGTTCCGGGCGATATGGCCAGCAGATTATCTCCGTTTTTTACAAATTCAATGACGGCGACGTCTTTGAATGCATATAATTCCCAGTCCGAGTCCTGTTTCAAGTCTTTCCGGTAAATACCGGTGTTGGACGATACATAGAGCGTATCATTCAACAGTTGTAACTTTGGGCGATATGCAATAAAAAAGCGGTCGCTTGCCGGAGTAATTATTTTTTGCGTAAAACCCATCGGTTTTATCTGCCCAAAACAGAAACTGTGCAAGCCTGCCCAAAACAGGAATAAAAGAAATGCTGTAATCGGTTTCATATTGTATGAATGGTGACATTTTTGACACAAAGATACAATATACTTAACTTTTATCAAGATTTTTTCTACTTTTGCAAGTGTTTTTAATCAAATGTTATGTATGAAAACAAGAATTTTATTTTTATGCTTGCAGTTGCTTGCAGGTACGTCAACAGGATTCGCACTCGACGGAACGGCAGGTTCTCTGACCTGGACTCTGGAGAACGGTACACTCGCCATTAGCGGCAATGGAGCGATTCCGGATTATTCCTTTTCCGATTATGCCCCCTGGTATCCTTATAATTTGGATATTACGACAGTCGTAATTGGAGATGGAGTAACAGGTATTGGAGACCGGGCTTTTCAGGATTGCTACAGTTTGGCTTCCGTTACTGTTTCGGGTAGCGTAACAAGAATCGGAGATGAGGCTTTTATCCAGTGCGGCAAATTGACTTCCGTTACCATTCCGGAGGGCGTGACAAGCATTGGAAATAATGCTTTTTATTATTGCATTACTTTGGCTGCTATTGACGTTGATGAGAATAATGCAGCTTATGCTTCCGAAAACGGCGTGCTGTTCAATAAAACAAAAATGACATTGATTCAATATCCCGAAGGGAAACAGAACGCAAATTATTCTATCCCTGAGGGTGTAACAAGCATTGGAGATTATGCTTTTTCCCGGTGTGGCAATTTGGTGTCCGTTACTATTTCCGGCAGTGTAACAAGCATTGAAAATGATGCTTTTTCCTGGTGCCGCAAATTGAATGTCATTACCGTTCCTGAGAGCGTGACAAGTATTGGAGAAGATGCTTTTTACGGTACACTCTGGGAAGACAATCAGCCGGATGGGGTAATTTATATTAACAATGTACTTTATAAGTATAAAGGCGACATGCCGGACGGCGCCGTTGTGGATGTAAGAGAAGGGACTGTCAGTATCAGCCCGTATGCTTTTCTCTATTGCGGTAGCCTTACATCCATTACGATTCCCGGCAGCGTAACAAGCATTGGGAATTATGCCTTTGCCGAATGTGGCGGTTTGACCGAAATTACCATTCCGATTGGTACAACAAGCATTGGCGATGGTACTTTTGCCGAGTGTGGCAGTTTGATTTCCGTTACCATCCACGGGGGCGTGACAAGCATTGGAGCCAGCGCTTTTTCCGCTTGCAGCAGCCTTGCCCATATTGCTATTCCTGAGAGCGTAACAAGCATTGGAGGCGCTGCTTTTATCAGTTGCCGCAGCCTTACCTCCATTACTGTTCCGGAGGGCGTGACAAGCATTGAAGGATGGGTTTTTCTTGATTGCATCGGTTTGACTTCCGTTACCATTCCGGCAAGTGTAACAAGTATTGGAGACCGGGCTTTTTTCGGTTGCAGCAGTCTGACGTCCGTTACCAACCGGAACCCGAAGCCGCAAGAAATAAACAGTAATGTATTTGGCTACGTAGTTCTGAGCGCAGTCGCGCTTTACGTCCCTGCCGGTTCTATTGAGGCATACCGGGGTGCAGATGTATGGAAAGGGTTCGAGATGATTGCGGGGATTACGGCAATAGAAACACTCAGGACAGAGAGCGGCGTCAGCATCTATCCCAATCCGGTCGCAGAAAGTTTCAGGATCAAAGGTGTCGCCGCCCCGACGCAGGCCACAGTAACCGACCTCAGCGGCCGCGCGGTATTAACGCAAATGGTCGAGGGAGATGAACCTGTCGCGGTCGGTCATCTTCCACGCGGCGTTTACATTGTCCGTGTTGGCGGGAAGACGGTGAAAGTAATAAAGAAATGAGTTCCTGTGAACGTGGTTGACACCCTGCCCAACAAAGAGTCGCTATGATTTTCGTTGGAGAAACAGTTACGAATTACGAATTACGAATTAGACGAAGCGATTTATTTTCAGAGTTCCTGACCTGTAAAATCTAACATCTTAAAAATAAGCAATAAACAAAAAAGTTGTTGGGAAATGAAAGTGTCCTGTTTTTTTAATTGAAACATTTTTATTAGATTTGCAGTAAAATCTAAAATCCATTAAATATTGTTATTATGCCTCAAGCAATCTTCCTTGCGTAATTGAAATAAAACAATTACCTTTACGCACAAAAATGATGTGATATGAATCCATTCAGTTACGGAACGATTGTAAGGGGAGAGCAGTTCTACGACCGGAAAGAAGAATGTGCCCGCATAGTTAAAACACTTTCCGGGGGTAACAATCTGGCGCTTTATGCGCCACGCCGTTTTGGGAAGACGTCACTGGTTTTCAGAGCCATCGAGGAACTGGAAGCGCAGGGATTTATCTGTGTTTATTTCGATTTTATGCCGGTATTTTCTCCCGAATCGTTTGTGCGGCTTTATACCAAAGTCTTATCGTCGAAGCAGTCGAATCTGCAGAAATTTGCAAAAACTTTTGCATCGTTAATCAAAACTTTGCGTCCCGTTTTGAGTTTCGATGCGGAGGGAACAGCCGAATTTTCTGTTGATTTCGTCACAGGCACGGTGGACGAAACGGTCATCTCGCAGTTACTGGATATGCCGGAAGTCATAGCCGGAACCGACAGGCGGGTAATTGTATTTTTTGACGAATTTCAAGAAGCGGAAAAATTGAATAACATTCGTTTTGAAGGGCTTTTACGAAGTAAAATACAGCAGCAAGTTCGAACAAATTATCTTTTTTTCGGCAGTAAAACTCATTTATTGAAAGAACTGTTTAACGACAAAAAAAGAGCCTTTTATAATGCCGTATCGCAAATGACTATCGGACGTCTTCCTGAAAATGACACAGTCGCTTACTTGCAGGAAAAATTTGCCGCATCAGCGATTCAACTTTCGGAGGAAACAGCCCGGTATATTATTTCCGTAACATTCGGTATCCCTCACTATATCCAACTGTTGGCAGCCGAAATCTGGCAATATGCCATAAACACGTATCCTGTTGTTACAGAAAAAATAGTTGACAAAAGCGCTCAACATTTACTGATACTCAAAAGCGATTATTATATGGAACTGTTCGACCGGCAGTCGAAAAGTCGAAAACAGTTGCTTCAAGCATTGACAGTTAGCGGAAAGGAAATTTTTTCGTCGGCTTATATAAAGAAACATTTTTTGCCGGGTATATCTACGCTTCAACGTGCAGTGAAAGGCTTGATTACAGATGGAACTATCGAAAAAATAAATGATGAATACTTTATCTCTGACCCGTTTTTTAAACTGTTTGTAACAACGACCTGTGCTTAGCTGATAAAAGCGGAATAAAGAAAGGTGGGGGGGAGAGAAAGGTGTGGGTTACCGTTTTTTGTCAGGAATTACACATGAAACGAACATGCAAAACGGCTTGCGCCAGAGAGTTATGAACATGCTGTGAGTTCTATGTTACCGAAATGTTAAAAATTAAATAATGTATACATGAAACGAACATGCAAAACGGCTTGCGCCAAAGAGTTATGAACATGCTGTGAGTTCTATGTTACCGAAATGTTAAAAAATAAATAATGTACACATAAAATCTGTGATAATGCGAATAAAGACGGCAGAAGTTATCGGAAGGGAAGCTACGGCAGCAGCGCCGTAGCTCCAAGCAGGGATATGTCTTTGTTTTTGGATACGGTTATTTTGATCCTTTCCAGTGTTCCCGGATAGGGAAATTGCTTCATGCTTTCGTACATGGCGGACGAAAAGAGGTTGAATGCGTTGGAGATGCTGCCTCCCAATATAATGGCCTGAGGGTCGTATACATATAATATCATTTTTAGCAGGTTTCCGATATGAAAGCCTGCTTCCTGCCACAGTTTCAGGGCATTGATATCGCCGGCCAGTCCTTTTTCGCAGGCTTTTTTGCCGGAAAGGCCGTGCTCGTCCGAAAAGAAGCGGCTTCCACAGTAATATTCGTAATCGTATTCCAGATAAGGTAAACATCCTATTTCGCCGGCGCCGGCGTTATTTCCCTCGTATAACTTTCCGTTTATAATTAAACCGGCGCCTACGCCTGTTCCGAAAGTGACGCAAACGAGGTTGTCGTATTCGGAGTTTCCGCCAAAATAATATTCTCCCAAGGCAAAACAGTTGCAATCGTTGTTTACGGCCACCGGTATGTGAAATTCCTTTTCGAGGATCGATTTGAGGTGTACTTCCTTCCACGAAGGTATGTTTGCCACATTGTAAACAATTCCTTTTCGCGTATCGACGACCGACGGAACGCCGATACCGATCCCTTCGATATCCGGGTTTATGACCGAATAAATCATTTGCTTTAAATGATTCAATACATCCGCTTCCGGTCGGCCTGATTTTGTGGGTTCTGCTATTTTCCCGACTATTTTACCGTTGTCGACGACTCCTGCCCTTACATTCGTGCCGCCCAAATCTATTCCTATTCTCATGCCGTCTGCGATTTCAAATTCCTCATTTTTCAAAAACCTGCCTGGAATCTGCCACGTATGGTCGCGTTGTGACGGAAAATTCATCTCCTTTTGCGTCTTTATAAACCAGCTCGACATAGAAGGCGCTAAAATTCTTTTTTGGATATTTGAGCGTCACCGTGACGAGGCTTTTGTTCTTCAGGACGACGTCTTTGCCGTTCCATTTGGACGCGCGGAAATCGCGGCTCGGCGATTCGGCCGTCCAGAGCGCGGCGCGAATCAGCCGGTCTGCCGACGTCCTGACCTGAAGCGTCGCGCTTCCTTTCTTCGTCGTCAAGGTCCAATCGCATGCCGGATAAGGTTTATTTTCGAGCGTCAATCCGAAAAAAGCGTTCAGGGCGCTAAAGGCTTGTTTTTTGTCACCCAGACCGTGTTCGACATTGGGGACATAGCACAAATAGTTTTGTCCGGGTATGTCGCAGATATAATGTTTCACCGCATCCAGCGTCCAGTAGGGGTCGTTCGTGCCCATAAAAAGCAGCTTCGGCAGGGGCAGTTTTTCACGATAGGAATAGGGGTCTATCATCTGCACGACCGACTTTCCAAATTCGCTTGAGACAGCCTGCGGTATTTCCAGCTTTACGTAATCCTGGATTTCATCGCTGTATACGCCGCCGTACAACTCCTTTTGATATTCAAGTGTTACAGGCATGTTCAGCATGTCGATCACCATCGGGGCGATGGCTGCTACGCGCGGGTCCTGAGACGCCCCGGTCAGCCAGGTAGTCCAGCCTCGTTTAGACATGCCCGTTACGACAAAACGCCGGATATCGACTTTCGCTTTTTCTTTTGAAAATTCCTGTACGGCGTCCATTGCCTTGACGGCGCTTTTGACCATAGGAAACAGCAACGGCCATGAATAGTCGCCGTCTTTACGAAATTCGTTCAGCGTATATGAAATAAGGGCGTCTTCCACGAGATCGCCGAATAGCGGCTGGTTGGGAATTTGCTTTGCCATGCATACGATCGCCCTGTTTTTTTCGGCCATTACGGCCATCGCCTGCAATGCCTCGTCGTCCGGCTTTGAAAGTTTGGGGCTATTATCTTTCAGGCTGCTGCCGGTAATAACCAGCAAAGAGCCGTCGGAAGCGATTTCTTCGGGTACGAAAACGATTAATTCGTGCTTCCACAGTATGCCGTGCCATTTCTGCGAGACAAGCAACAGCGAATAGGCCTGCGTCTTACCGACGGGATAACAGTTTTGTACTTCCCACGCCCATGTGTTATCGCCATTGTTCAGGTAAGCGTCGAGCGCCGTCGAGGGCGTAATGGCTTGCTGCGCGTCGAGCGCCGTGAAAAGCAAGCCGAACAATAAAATGTAAAAGTAACGTTTCATAATGTGTCTGTTTTTTTATTGGATGCATATTATTCTATAACTTTCAATGCCCTGTTTTTTTATTGGATGCATATTATTCAATAACTTTCAAATACCGTGCCAGCCAGTAGGGTAGCAGATATTCATCGCCTGCCAGACAATGATCTTTTCCGCGACCTCCGTCGAGCATAAATTCGTTGGTATTGTGCCGGTTTGCCGTTCGTTCGCCTTTTGTCAGGAGCTGCGTATTGGTTTGCTCCCTGAAATTGGCATGAATATCCTGAGGAAGCAATTCCAGGTCTTTTCGGTGTGAATTACGGACGGCATACCGACGGCAGTCTGCGGGAAATTCCCGCAGATACCAGAGCGTCGATTCCAGATCGATTTCTCCGCATGTACCGTATGAAATCAGGTTCCATAGAGCGTTACGTTCCGGTTTTTCTATCTCCCAGTGGTCTTTGATTATATCCGCATATTTCGCTTTTAACGTATCGTTGAGCGCATGATGATACAATACCCAATAGGTTAAAAAGGCCATTTCGTCATCGGAATGGTTCCATTCTTCTCCCATACCGATTCCCTGATGTTTAACGCCCGTCGTATGGGCGATATTCTTCATTGGTATTTGCATATTTTGCAAATATCCCCATTCGTCCATGACGCGGAATGTTTCGGATTTGTAAATATCCTTGCCCGTGAGCGACCAGGCGAGCTGCAGACCGGCTACAATGAGGGAGCTGTTCAGGCGGCGGTCAAACATGGCGGGAGGATATGCGTTGACATATTCGGGATGCCATCGCCCCCATAAGGTGGGTTGCCCGTCATAATCGACAAAATAATAATTGTGTTCGATAATGTGCGTCATTATGGCGTCAATGTAATCGGCAACCCGTTTTTTTTCCCGTGCGTTTTCCGCCGCAAAGCGATCGATAACGGATGCAACGAAAATATAACCGACAAACTCGTCGCTACTTGTCGTACCTTTCCATAGCCAGTCCGGGTCGGTCGCTTGCCGCCATCTATCAAGGTCGTGCACGACATATCCTTTGCGTTCAAACGTTCGTCCCGAAAAGCCTTTCACCTGATGTATGCTTATATTACGTTCAAAAGCCTCGAACGATTCCCATACATAGCGTTTGGCGGCCTCCTCGCCCGTAACGGCATAACGGAGAGCCTGACTTCCGAGATAAAAGGAAGTCCAAAGTCCGTCATTGTCGCTGTCTTCCACACAAATCGTGGTCGGGTCGTCGGGATCCAGCAATCTTGATTCCGCCGACCAACCGTAGCGAAGATGATACTTTCTCAGATTATCCTGAAGATAAATCGCCTTGCCGAGTAAAGTCTGGTCGCGGAATTTTATCTTATTCAGTCCGGCGGGCGTCAACAAGTATATATTTCCTTCCGTATCAGCCGTCATATCGACGATATCGTTCCTGTCCAGCCAGCGCCGGGAAGCGAAATAACGAAATCTGTCGGGTTCTTTTACGAATGCCCCGTCGGAAGTGGCAAACCACCATTGATTATTAACGGACGCCATTCGGTTGATACAGGGAACAGGCACGCGGTTGTTCTTTTCTTCCAGTATCTTCCCCTGATGGTCCATCACATAATATCCGTCGGTTGTTCCAACGGCAATCTTTTGTCCGTCGAAAGCCAGCGCGCTCAGGTTCTCGCCGCTATGAATTTCAATCCAGCGTTTTTCGTCCAGACGGTAAACGGCGTTCGGCGTAAGCGCCCAGAATTTCTTTCCATACGCAAATAAGCCCGAAACCCGGCCGGAAAGAACCGGCAAATCCGCCTTCTTTTCATTGCGGTGAAACAGCGCCGCCATCCTTTCGCCGACAAGCAATACCTCATCTTCCGAATTGACAGCCATTTTCGAGTAACTTCCTGCCGGAAAACGACCGCATATCGCGCCTGCATGAAAATTCGTAAGGAATCTGTCATGATACAGGTAATACAGGTAGTTACTACCTTCCTGGATACAGATATCGACCGGTATTTTATCCGCCAGCGAAGCATACATGAAATCCTTTGATAATACTTCGCCGGGAAAATCCCTGAATAATCCCATGTCTGTCAACACATATACGTTGTTGTCTCCGTCCACGACCGTCTTTTTGAATCGAGCGCCTTTCCATCGCGGGTTGACGGTATATTTTACGGATACCGGTTCCCTGTAAGGCGTGTCTTTGAGAGGACGAACATCCGACCGGCAGGCCATGACGAAAGGCAATAATAACATGGCCGAATAGCGCCTCATCTTTAACATAGCTGTTATATCCAAGTAAATTACCATATAGCGCCTCATCTTTAACATAACTGTTATATCCAAGTAAATTACCACGGTTTCCCTGTTCCCTGTATAATCCACGGTTTTGCAAACTGGTCGTCGGCCTTGGAGGTCGAGATCAGGTAATTCGTCTTTTCGAGCCGTTCTACCGCTTCGTCATAATGCGCCTTGTTGTATCGGTTTTCCGTTTCGGGATAAATCAACCTGACAGGTATCACGGGTTTCAGCGCCGCATCGGGATAACGGACCGGAAGGACCGGATATCCGGTACGCCGCCAGTCAAACCAGGATTCCGGCATAAGAAACGAGGCGATCCATTTTTGGGTGACGATTTGCTCTAATGTGCCGTTATAACGTATCTCCTGTCGATTTATATAAGCGCTAAAACCTGTTTCCACGCCCCAGTCTGCCAGCGAAGCTCTTATGCCGTCGTTATAGGCCTGTTCCGCATTTACACCTCCGGTATTCCACCCCCTTTGTGCCGCTTCGGCCTGAATAAAACAGACCTCGCTATAGGAGAAAAGAGTAGCTTTAACAAGCGGATGAGCGCGTCTGCGGAATATTTCCGCGAGCAGAGACAGATGAGGATTGACCGCGTATCTGTCCATGTCCGCAAGATTAAACCGGAATCTGTCGATGGTATTGGGGAGCAGGCCTACGTATTCCGACTCATCGTAATACGTGTCGTTATCCAGTACAGCGGCATCCGAATGGATATACCGTTTTCCGGCTACCGTTTTATCTTCTTCAGGATAGGTATAAGGCGGATTCTCGACTACAATTTGTACTTCCACGGGCGTAAACCATACCGGCAGTCGCGGGTCGCGACCGTTTTGAAGCGCCTTGATAAAAGTCCTGCATGGACGGCGGTTTTGAAAGAACTCTCCGCCGTCCGTCCAGTGGTCGTCGAAAGAATCCCACGTTTCCATTCCGGGATATGACAGCGCGCAGGCGTCATCGTTTGACGTCATCACCGGATAAGCGACCGGGTCGGAAAGAATCTTTTCGACACCGCTCCTTGCTTTGTCGGGAAGCTTTTCGCTGAGGCGCATATAATATCTTAACGCCAACGAATTGGCCAGCTTCCTCCACTTCCGAATGTCTCCTCCGTAAGCCAGGTCGTATACAGCTTCGGCAGACGAGTAGCCTGGCGCCTCTTTTGCAAGTTCGACGTTGGCCTTTTCCAAATCGGACAAAATCCCATTGTAAACATCTTCCTGGCGGTCAAACTTAGGAGAATAGATATCATTGTCGCCTTGCAGGGCTTCCGAATAAGGGCAATCGCCCCATAAATCCGTTATGTATCCGTATAAAAACGCCTGCATGACCAGCGCGACGCCGGCATAAAAATTATTCTCTCTTTCTACCGCATCTTCATACATTTGCCGGTTATTGCGGAGAATATCGTAATAGCCGCCCCATCCCGCTTCACGCCAACTGAAGACGTTCTCGTTCGCTCCGTTCAGGATTTGCAGATATTGCATGGCCGTAAAGATTCTGCCGTTGGAAAAATTATCCTTGTGATACAGGGTAGCCGAGTTTGTCAGTACGGTGGAAAGAAGAAGGTATCCGCCTGCATCCGTAATCTCATTGGGGTTTTTGTTGACTTCGGTCAGGTCTTCGCAGGAGGCGAAGAGGAGAGACGTCAGCAAAATGATGGACGATATTTTATTTGTCTTCATAGTTTTGTGCATTAAAATTCTACACTTAGTTTTGCTCCGAACGAAAGCGTCCAGGGCATCATGTTATATTTTTCCATTCCTTGCTGGAAGCTGTTTCCGGATGTAATGTTAAAAGCTCTTTCCGGGTCGACGGCTATTTTATTCGCCGTCCACAGTATCAGGTTGCGGACGAACGTGGAAACGCCTGCGCGTTGTATATAAAACGGCTCTGTCCATTTTTTCGGCAACTGATACGACAGCGATATCTCTCGCAGTTTGACGTAGGATGCATCGTAAATATAACGCGCGCTGTTGTTCCACATGGGGTCCTGTCCGGTGATAAAGCCGGTAGGAAGAATCGACGTCGTTGCCGGGTCGCCCAGGTGTTCGACATAGTTGCCGTTTTCATCCAGATATACGCCCGGAACGAATGCTCCGCTATTGCCTAATCCCATACTTGCGTAAATACTGGAAGGCGGAAGTGCGAGGCCTCCAAGATCCGGGGACTGGCCGCCGATCCATTTACCGAAATATTTTTCGGGATTCGCTTTTATTTCATCAGGAAGAGTTGCGGCGCTCTGATACGGGACGCCCTCCAGCGCTTCCCATACATGACCTAAATTAACCAGCCGCCGCTGCGTGCCCGAGAAGAAATCACCGCCCTGCCGCCAGTCAACAAGTACATTCAGCGTCAATGACTTATATGTAACGGATGTAGACGCGCCGATCAGGAAGTCGTGATTGAAGTTCCCTATCTTTATCATGCTCTCGTCCGTCTGACGGAAATTGTAAGTATAGCCGTTTGCCATGTTGCCGGTCAGAAGAGGCCAGTTATAGTAAGGAGAGCTTTCGTCCGTCACCCTTTCATAGTCATAACCCCAGATATCGCCTATTTCTTCACCCACATGAGTGCGTGCAAAACCTCCGTCAACGCTGTACAGGGTGATGAAATTCATTCCTTCCGTCAGTTCCATGATTTTTGTTCTGCTTCGCGTAAAGGTGAAGTCCAGATTCCATCTCAAGTTGGCGGTCTCTACCGGTACGGTTCGCAGCTCTATTTCCCAACCGCTGCTCCGCACCCTTCCGGCATTGATTTTTTTGGACGTATAACCCGACGACGGCGCCATATCCGACACATCCAGTATCTGGTTCTTATTATCCGAAACATACCAGGTAACGCCTGCTCCCAAGCGGTTGTTAAATACCTGAATATCGGCGCCTAATTCCGTAGAAGCGGCAATTTCCGGTTTCAGGTTGGGGTTAAGTATATTGGAAGGAAGGTAGGCTCTTTTGACGTCGCCCCAGTCGTTTCCGGAGATTCCAATGGAGGGATACAGGCTGTAAGGATCTGTATCGTTTCCTGCCTGCGCCCATCCTGCGCGTAATTTATACATGTTTTTCGAGGTCGGAATATCCAGGAGTTCGTTTATCAACAGGCTGAAAGACGCCGACGGATAAAAATAACTCCTGTTATTTTCAGGCAAGGCGCTCGACCAGTCGTTGCGCGCCGTCAAATCAAGGTATGCAAAATTCCGATAACTGACGGACGCCATGCCGTAGAGGCTGTAAATTGTCTTACGGCTGAATCCGTTGTCATACGAAGTAAGTCCGCCCAGGGCATTACTCAGTCTATACAGTCCCGGTACGGCCAGCTGACTTGCCCTGGCATAAACGGAAGAACCTTCCGCCTGCATGATATTACCTCCAAACGACGGATTAATACGGAAATCACGGATACTCTTTTCGTAAGAGAGCAGGAAATCCGCATTTAACTCATGGCGATGAGAATCGCTGACGGCATACGAGCCGTTTACGGCTCCGGTATAGCTGAACGGCGCTTTGGATTCCCTTTTCTCCGTATAGCTATCCAGCGAGAAACGTCCCATCAGCGATAAATGAGGAATAATCTCCCAATCAGCTTTCACATTGCCGAAAACCCGGTCGCGTACAAATGCGTTTGTCATCTCGCAGGCAATAAAATAAGGATTATTTCTATTCGCAGAATAGGTGTTTTGCTGCAATCCTTCGGTTTTCCAGTAATCTTTCAGTTTTTTGACGTCAATATGCGGCGGGAGGTACGACAAGGCGTAAAAGACGGAGGGATTGTTATTGTCTCCGCCTCCCGACGGACGATTATCCGATTCACTTCTCGAAATGTTTACGTTTGCCGATACGGTCAGAGCGGAAGTAAGCTTGTAAACAGGCGTCAGGTTGAAAGTATGGCGTTTCATACCGGTATTGGGAACAACGCCTTCGTTGTACATGTTTCCATACGAAATACGAAAACTCCCCTTGTCGTAATTTCCTGATATCCCGATATTGTTGTCCAGGGTATATCCGTTTGTATTCAGGAAATCCTGCCATTTATCGGGATAAGCGACTAAGGGAGCGGTCTCGCCTCCGTAAGCCCACTGTTTGGCCATCGTACCGACGTTCAGTTCGGGGCCGAAGAAAATATCTTCATTTTCGGCTAATGTTACAGGCGTCAGACCGGAAGTAAAACGATACTGTTCGGGATGAAACTTGTAAGGATGGTCAAAAACCGTACCTGCATCCACTCTAATGCCCAAACCCTTGCGTCCTCCCCCCTTGCCGGATTTGGTGGTTATCATCACTACGCCGTTACCGGCTCTTGAACCGTACAGGGCTGCGGCGCTGGGGCCTTTGAGTATGGATATGCTTTCGATATCGTTCGGATTCAAGTCGCTTATGGCATTCCCGTAATCTACCGGCGTCGTTCCGAGCCGGTCTACGTTATTCAGCGAGTTATTCACAGGTACTCCGTCGATAACAAAGAGCGGTTGATTGTCGTTTCCCAGCGACCTGGCGCCGCGAATAATAATGCTTACGCTCGAGCCGGGGTCGCCTCCCGTGTTTTGTATCTGTACGCCTGATACTTTACCGGCCAGGCCTCCCAATACATTTTCCTGCATGACTCGCGTTAAACTTTCGCCTTTGACCTCTCCGACGAAATAGCCGAGCGCCTTTTTCTCGCGCGAGATACCCAACGCCGTGACGGTCACTTCGTTTAATGCTGTTATATCTTCCGCGAGTCGTATATCGATAACGCTTTGAGCGTCTATTACTACTTCTTTCGTCACGTATCCCACACAGGAAAACAGGAGGACGGAAACGCTTTCCGAAACAAGAATGCGATATTTGCCGTCGCCGTCGCTTGTTACGCCGATGGTAGTCCCTTTTGCCGAAATATTAACTCCCGCCAACGGTTCTCCGCTGGTATCCGTTACTAATCCGATTATTTGTCGTTGTTGCGCGATGATTGCATTTGCGTCTGTCGTATGACTGCATATAACGGATAATAATGCAATCATCCACGTACATGACATTCTTTTTGAATAAAAAAAAAATCTCATACTCTATAAATTTTAGAAACTACGGCGCGACGCTTTTTTTCGTATAAACTATATCCTGTTCCAGGACAGGAATAAGAAGCGCTGCTCCATCAGCGGTTAATAAATATTTTAATTGATCGTCAAACGCCGTATTTGTTAAAGCAAATCCTCCGTTTTCCAGAAAAGCAAAATTTGACAGTTCTATTCCCTTATTTCCATTCACATTCACTTCAACCTTAAATTGTTGTCCGTTGTCGGCGATCAGCCAGTCCCAGTTCAGGGGAAGTTCATAAAGAACGGCTACAGCGGCAGGATTACCCAGTAAAACGGCTACCGCCTCTGCCGGTATATAAATTCTCGTCCCTGATGCGCCGCCGGAACGATCTGCGGCAAAACGATACTGTATGGAACCGATCTGGCCAAAACCCGGATACATTAATGGCCCTTCCCATATCTCATCGGATCTACAAACAAGTTCGCCGGGGTAGATTTTCAGACTTTGCGTCTTTGTATTGCTGCCGCCTGCATTGGAAGCCGTCAATGTTACGTTATGCAAGCCGTAGTGGGCAAATGTCACAACCGGCGGATTCTGCTGTGCGGATGTGGCGGGATTGCCGTTTTCAAATGTCCACGAATAGCTCTCGGCATTATCCGATTCGTCTGTAAATGTCGCTTCTGCCGGCGCATAATCCCCCGCGGAACCAAATGATATGGAGAAGTTACTTACGACATTTTCCGGCGGCCTCACGGTTACTGTTTTCGTCAAGGCCTCAAATTCGGCATTATAATATGCCTTTAATGAAATCGTATATTCTCCCGGTCTTGCATAACGTATCGGCCCCGGATTTTGATTCGTAGACTCATTCGGATCGCCGCCGTCAAATGTCCACGCATACGCATTAGCGCCTGTTGTCTGATTATTAACGAGCACAGTTGCAGGCGCCACATCATTTCCATCTTGAAAAGATACCTCAAATTCAGGAATAATGTCGATATCTTCGTCTTTATCGCCACAAGACGAAATTGTCAACATCATTAGACTTGCCATTGTTACGGCACACAAAAGAAACAGATGCAATTTTTTCATGACTAATTGTTTTTAATTAAAAACCCACCCACAAAAGATGTGGTTTTTTAAGTTGAATTAAATGATAAACCTGTCAAAGAATTTATTGAGTTTACGGCAATTGCCGCTTAGCTATATGTTAAAATTAGAACGAACTATTGTTAATAATAATGACCGATTTGTTTTATAATGTCGCAAATATATAAGATAATATCATTATTGATATGGCTTTTTGTGTATTTATGTCTTCAAATTACGCAAAATTTCAAGTTCAGCAGCCCGTTCTGCCGTCCGATTTCATTTAAAAAAGATTGCATATAGAAAAACAAACATGTTAAAAAAGATAAATCCACATTCGTGTGATAACACATGAACAGGATTGCTTTATCTTTTTATGGACAGGTGCGAATAGTTTATGGATTCTTTTTTAAAAT
>JAIROL010000267.1 GCA_031257565.1 Tannerella sp.
ATCCGATTCAATCTGATAGTCGATATCGTCTGCATGGGGATTGTTCAGCCAGTGTCCCGAAGCCGGCGGCATAATACCATGCTGAATATTGTAACGCGCCGCCTGATTGGCGTGATGCAAAAAATAACCCGCATAAGCGAAAGCCGTAGCAAACGAATCGATCGGAGCATTCAAGCCTAAGCGTTCGAAGGTGCGGACAAATGTCAAATCCATGTAAATATCATCGTTGTTGAAATATTGCTTTACCAGATTGCTGCTCCATTCCAGCTCCACAGAATCCGGTATCATAGTTCCCATATAATGAAACTCGGTCGGCTGGCCAAAACAAACGCCAATCACCTGTCCCGCCCAACCGCCTTTAATTTTGTCGAGTAAGCGCTCCCTGTTAACGGTTATTTCGGCAGGGATATTCCGTTTTACCGATTTCCCGGCACAAGCGCCTAAAATGCAAATACATGCTAAAAAGTTAATACCTGTTTTTTTCATTGTTCGAATTATATTATTTATTTTTTCTTTGTTCCGGTGATCATTCTTTTGCCGGAGGTTCCGGCACGACTTTAGAGTTGTCTATCGCCAATCTGACAGGTACGCTATAATTATGTTTTGCTTCCCCGATTCCGGAAATAAGGGCGGCTACTCTGAAAAAATAATCTTTACCGGAAACCAGATTTTCGGTTGACATTTCCAACCGGAATGTACGTTCAGGACTAACGACTGCGTTTACAGTCCGGCTAACCATAGCGCTCCGTATACTGTTCGACACATTTGGATTCCGGTCGGTTATTAAGTGAACGGAAGCTATCGCATTGCCGGAAACCTGATCAAGCGTAAACGTAGCTGTTACCATCCCTCTGATTTCATCAAATGCGACGTCTACATTACGAATCCGGATATAGGGCAACGCGCGAAAATGATATTCCGTTTCTCCTTGAATATCAATCGTCGTTTTCTCTGTTGAAAAGAAATTTCCGCGAAGCGCCTGCACTTCGTAGGTTCCGGAAAAAAGGTTATTTTCACGGAACGTTCCATCCGTATGAAAGCGGATTTGCCTGATATTGGGATTTTCAAAACCCATCTCTACATAATCAATCCTGGAACCTTCTATCAGGTCTTGCCGGATTGGTTCGTCCGTTTCGTCATCTATTACACTGCCGAAAAATTGCGCGTCGGGACTGTCATAATTGTCTAATTCACATGAACCCAGACACAAGCCCAACAGAATGTTTACATATAATATTACTCTACTTTTCATATACGTCTAATTTTACAGATTTTATTTCGTATTTTTTCTTAATACTGCGGATTCTGGACTAACCTGTTAGTGGCTGTTCCCGGAATACTGCTATAATAACTTCTTGTGACATATGTAAGCGGATAGGTCCCGGTTACATACTGGCGGATGAAAATGTATTTCATATTCCGCAAATCCAATACCGGGACAAGCGCTGTTTTTTGTGTATTATTGAATTTTTTATGATATTCCCTTCTTCGTACCAAATCCCAGTGTCTTTTACTTTCGTAAACCAGTTCTACTCTCCTTTCACGAAACACATTATCAAGAGTCAAAGGTATATCCGACTTGTGTGCGGCACGTTTTCGGAGGTCATTGATAGCCTTAGCCGCCTTTGTCCGATCGCCGCGTCCGCTTTCTGCTACTGCTTCCGCATAGTTCAACAATACCTCCGCATACCGGAAATCAATGTAATCGGTCGTAGAATAGGACCAGCCTAATATCGGAACAAACGTTGTACTGAGAAATTTTTTGAATCCGAACCCTGTACGTGTCATATTACCTCCATACGTATCAAATCCGGAATAGAACATAGGCAGAGCGGCGCCATACGTATAATAAGTAACGCCATTCACCTCTATTTCTCCCGACCCTTCAATCAGCGCCGTTCCATCCGGCTGAATGTATCCTCCCTGAATAATAATCTGCGTATTTTTCCATATAGAATTGGGTATGATGACTGTTCCGTGCATCCGTGCGTCTTTATCCTTAAAAATATCCTGCGGATCGTCAAACGTCAAATATGTCCGAGACGGATTATATCCACTATAATTGTCCGTATTTCCGTCGGTCGTAGTCACAATCGGTGAAGAATGGCCCGGACTGGAATAACTTTCGTAAGTGTCAACCAAATCCAGTGTAGGGTTAAATTTTCCGGGAAACGGCCAAGCGCCGGTTGTCTGCATCGGATTACCCCAACTATCCTGCTGACTCCCATAACCGGCGCCGACACGGTCAAAACCTTTCAGAAAGATAACTTCTTCCAGTGCATTATTGGGATATTCAAACATAAGGCGATAGTTTTCGGCCGCTTCCTCTGCGCTGGCCGGCGACGGTTTATAAAGAGAGAAAACGCCGGCGTCCATGATTTGAGCGGCTGCATCAATGCACTGTTCATAGTAATATATGGCGTCCTCCTGCGTCATTCCGCCAACCAGCTTTTCATCCACGGCGCGTCCCGACAGAGGCGCTTCGTTCCAGTATTTGGCAACGGATGCGGCATGAAGAGCCACCCTTGATTTCAAAGCAAGAGCTACCCATTTGGTTACCCGTCTCCTTTTTCCGTCGCCGTCACCCAAAAACATTACCGCAGAATCACAAGCCGCCAAGGCAAAATCCCAGGTTTCTTTTTCCGTACTTCTCGGTACATATAATGCCTGCGTATCGGAGACCTCGGCAATAGAGGCGATAATCGGGACGCCCCCGTATCGCTTGGCTAATGCATAATATGTGTAAGCTCTCATAAAATAGGCTTCGCCATACAATAAATCCAGGGAAGATTTACCGATGGAGGCGAGAGCGGGCAAGTAACTAAAAAAGAGATTGACGTCTTTATTGAAGCGATAACCGGCCTCCCACCAGTCATACGTTCCACCCACAACGTTAAGTTGCGAACCCATTCCGTCATCTGTAATGATATATTCATACAATCCGATATTACCACCACTCCCCGGAATATGGTTCATACCCTCCTCAGGAGTACAATTAAAATCTTCAATGGGCATATTACGGTACAAATTTGCCAGAAAGGCTTCTATTCCAGCTTCACTGGCAAAAACATTTTCCGCTGTCACTTTATCCGTCGGTTGTAATTCCAAATAATCGCTGCATCCTGCCGTAAACAGGACAGCTATCATCGCTATAATCAAGTTTTTCATATCGTTTAGTTTTTTAATCGTCATCTGTAATTTACATATCAAGGCATTAAAAATTAATGTCTAATCCAATATTAAATGTTCTCATGATTGGGTATGCCCATCCGGCGTCGTATGTCCCTGCCACTTTTTCCGGATCAAACGGTTTAATAAAACTGTCCGCCCATGTATAGATGTTATTGACGTCAACAAACAATCTCAGATTATCCAAGCCGAACTTTTTCGAATAATGCTGAGGAAATGTATATCCTAATTCGATATTTTTTAAACGGATGTAAGAACAGTCTTTTCGCCAAACATCGCTGTCAATGTACAATAATCCCGCCTGATCCGCACGCATAGCCGGCCATTTACCCGCTATCCATGGACTATCCGGATCATACGGGTCTTCCTGATGCCATCTGTCAAGAAAATAGGCAGGCAAATTAGCTTCCCCCCAGAACATTGTAGTATAAACATTGGTAAGCCTGATGGAAAACAGCGCCGCACCCTGAAACAGAGCGCTGAGACCAAATCCTTTCCATGAAGCGCCGAGCGTCAATCCGTAATTCATCTTTGGAGTTGCGTCGTAAAAATGAGGACGCACATCATTTTCATCAATTATATTATCGCCATTGACGTCTTCATAGATAAAATCACCGGGAAACACGTAACGATTTCCCAGAACTCCGTTCTGTACCGCGCCAGCCACAATTTCTTCTTCCGACCGGTACTGACCGACAACATTGTAGTTCCATACGATTCCCTGATAACGACCCGTTTGATTACTCCGATAGATATCCCATGAATTGGCATAGCTTCCTTGCTCAATATAAACGGCCTTGCTCCTCGCATAATTAAAATTACCGGATACCCTGTAGTTTAAATCGCCGATCCTGTCTTTATAATCAAATGAAAAATCAAATCCTCTTACCCTGTCCCTGTTGAGATTCTCCTGCGGGAAAGCGCCTCCATAAGTATTGGGAAGCGAAACATTCCGATAGGCAAGCAGACCGGAGCGGTCTTTCTGATACCAGTCAAAAGCAAGTTCCAGTTTATTTTTGAAAAAACTCAGGTCAATACCGATGTCCGTTAATGTGGAACTCATCCAAGTCAATTTTTCATTTACAATGGCAGGCGTACTAAGGCCCAATGTAGTCTTTCCTTCGCTAAATTCCCACCATCCGCCTCCGGTAGTGAATCCCGGCACATACTGGAACGCATTACCCACATCCTCGCCGATTTTACCATACGACGTCCGCAGCTTCAGATTAGACAGCACGGGCGAAAGCGCTTTCATGAATTTTTCGTCCGAAATACGCCATCCGGCCGATACAAGCGGGAAAAATCCCCATCGCCTGTCGGGATGATACCGGTAGGAACCGTCATACCGACCGGCAAATTCTATCAGATAGCGTCCCTTGTAGTCATAATTAGCCCGTCCGATATACGACAGATTCCGGGTATGCCATTCGTTTCCGCTGGACTGGGCGTTTGTATCGCCGGCCTGATCAATCTGATCATTCGTATAGAAATCAAAATATTTCAAAAGATAAGCATGACGTTCGGCGGCGTCTCTTACTTCATATACCAGCGTGGCGCTGATATTATGATCATCTTTGTATACCGTCTTGTAATTCGCCTGAACTTGTACCGTTGTATAATATACGTTGGAATAGGAATTATTGATGTAGGCCGGATAGTAGAATTTGGTGGCTTGGTAGGTATCGGTTTCCACATTATAATCATACAGGGCGAAATCTTTGAAAACACTTTTGCCCATATTATACGTTTTTTCATACGCCGCGACGCCTTTCAGTTCAAGCCCCTTAATGAAAGGCGCCTCATAGCTCAACTCCAGAGAGGTAATGTAATCATTGTTGTTTGAACGGTTATATCCCGTTAAATCACTCGATATCAAGGCTACCGGATTCATTCCCTGACCATCCTGCACTCGGTGCAAATACAGCGGATTGTCGTTGGCATAAACCTTTTTGGTTGGCAAGGCCTTAATTACGCCGCCCCATGTCTCAATAATCCCGAACGTCGGACTTTCCCTTTTATCATTGACGGCAGCTATATTCACAACGGCTTTAATCCGGTCGGTAAGCTGTGCGGATATATTTGACCGGAAACTAAGCCGTTGATAAAACAAATCGTTCGTTTTCATCATTCCATTATCAAAAGCCCCGCCCACGTTAAAATAATAGGAGACTTTCTCCGTCCCTCCTTCGGCCGAAAGGTTATATTCCTGACGCATGGAATAATCATTGAACGTAGCGCCATACCAGTCCGTACTCTCATAACCAGGGCCGCCGATTTTCCACTTTTCAAGTTCTTCCTTGGTAATGAACGGTTCCAATCCTATATTGATATTCGCTTCATTCCTCAACGTCAGATATTCGTATGCGTTACACATCCGCGGAACGTCGGTCGGCGTTGAAAAACCAACGGTGGAACTAAACTTGAAATCGGTTTTTCCTTTTCCCCCATGTTTGGTTGTCACGATCACTACTCCATTGGCGGCATTTATCCCATAGACTGCCGCTGCCGCATCTTTCAGAACAGAGATATTCTCAATATCGGCGCCGTTGATCCGCTGGAACACAGAAGCCGGCCGTTGAATCCCGTCTATTACATACAAAGGCGTACCAAAACCGCGAATGTTAATGGAATTGTCATATACGCCGGGTTCTCCGGTATTTTGACGAATATTCAGACCGGGCATTTTCCCTTGCAGTTTATGAGCAATGGACGTAGCGGTTGTTGTTTGAATATCCTCCGCTTTGATGGTACTGATAGCCGCCGTCAGATTCCCTTTCTTTTGTGTTCCATATCCGACTACAACGACTTCGTCCAAAGCCTGCGTGTCCTCTACAAGTCTGATTATTAGGGGTTTACCCCCCCCCCCACTAAGGCAGATAAGTTGCTGATTTCCTGCGTATTATATCCAAGATAGGATATAACCAAAACCGCTCCATTTGAGACATTCAGGCTGAAATTACCGTCTGCATCGGTAACAACTCCATGGGTCGTACCCTTCTCAACAACGTTAGCGCCGACAATCGG
>JAIROL010000268.1 GCA_031257565.1 Tannerella sp.
TCGTTTCATGTGTACATTATTTATTTTTTAACATTTTGGTAACATAGAACTCACAGCATGTTCATAACTCTTTGGCGCAAGCCGTTTTGCATGTTCGTTTCATGTGTACATTATTTAATTTTTAACATTAAGGTAACATAGAACTCACAGCATGTTCATTCTCTTTGGCGCAAGCCGTTTTTTTAACGCTTCGCTAAAAGACCGTTGGTTGCATGTTCGTTTCATGATTACGTTTTTATAGATTTTTCCAATATTACTTATTGACCGCCACTTTACACGGATGCAACAGAGATTCTTTCCATTTCTTCGAATAATCAAACCATGCCTCCGGCGTCTTGTATCCGAAAGTCTCTTTCATTGAAGTAAATGTTATGTAATACGCAAATCCGGTCTTTCCTTCGGCGCCAACCTGATACAGGTAATTGACCCTGTCCGGAATTTCCGAACGAACCATTTCACGTGGAAGGCATGTTGCCAGGCCAACGGTTTCCTTTGCATACTTAACCGTATCGTTTACCGGCCAGTCTGTTCCCCAGCAGGCAACCAGGCTTTCATTATCCGAATAAGAAACCGAACCGATTATATTCTGCACCCCGGTGCAAAAGACTTCTTTCTGCAACGGTTTGTCAAACGAAACTTGTACTTCGCAGTCACGATGTCCGGCATACAGGATATAGCGCGCCTTCATCTGCAGGGTGTTGCCCTGATACTCCCAGTCTGTTGCAATCACATCAACTATCGCACGAACGGGACCACATGCAAGTATTGTTTCCGTGCGACTTTTTACCGGCTCTATATGGGTTGCTTTTGCGCCATCCCATCCTTTCAGGGCGCCCAGTCCGCAACTGCCGCCGACACGCAACACATCGTCGCCAAAACCGCGAGACAATTGCTCATCCGTCGGATAAAACTGCGATTCCTTAATTTCAAAACCTTTATTAAATTTTCCATAAATATCTACGGTTTGCTTTTGATCGAAATAGATACGATATGCAGTAAGTTCCGATTCAAATGCCGGCCCGTGATGATGTAACTGATTGTAGATATTGCTTGTTCCCGGTATCGTCAGCGAAATAATCGGAACGTGCTTACCATTCTTATCGCTAACGAGCATTTCGGCATATACGCGGGAAGGATATTCCTTTTGCTTTTTATCCGAAGAAACAACTACCCGGAAAGTTTTCGTCGCAGACCTCGGCATATCGACAACAAAGGCTATTTCGTCCATCCGGCGATCCCCGTCAAGATCGTCAATCTGTGATGGTATTTCGTTACCTCCTTCCAGAACAACCACAGACTTCACTTCAAATCCGCACTTAAGTTCTTTGATGTTCAAAACGACCGGTTCATTCTCTTTTGGCTCATTCCAATCATTCGAAATCGTTATCACACAGGACTTTTCTTCTGCATCGGCATTGAAGACAACGCCATATAGGGCGATGACAGATAAAGCGACAGGATATAAAATTTTTTTCATACTTTATAAATTTAAATTTCTTCCAGTGCATAATACTGATAATCACGAGTGAGCGTACGAAGAAAAGTCTCGTCGTCAACCGGAGGCGTAATCTTCAGAAACTCTTTCACTCTTCCGGAAAGAGCGAAGATACGTCGCGAACGATGACTGTCATAACGCATCAAAGCTTCATTGATAGTATTTACCTGCTCGAGCGACAAATTCTCCGCCTGGGGATACGCCGGTTTATAACCACGGCTTAAATGATTAAATTCATCAAGAGAAACCTGAATACGATGATAGTCGCGCTCTTTTATCACAATCGTTCCGGCAGCCAGATCTCCCAAACGCTGATTATTTTTATTCAATAATATCACAATGATTCCAATCCAGCCCCATGTATCGATAAGCAGCAGCATCCATCGCATCAGGTAAGCGCCGATTGTGGGGGTCGTACCATCGCGCATGACAACGCGCATCCCGAAAACCATCTTTCCCGGAGATCTGCCGCGATTTAATATCTCCCACAAAAAAGAATAAAAGATTGCAGGAATATATAGAATAAAAAGCCACAGCAACCTGTAATCATTTCCGAACAAAGACTCCAGATTGAAAGAATATATCGCATAAAACATTCCCAGAGAATAAAGATATATAATCAGATAATCCAGCATACGCGCAAAAATACGCTCGCCAATCCCCGAAAGAGTTTGGTCTATCTGAACATACTGACTTGTTATAATTCTCGTTTCCAACACAAAAATATTTGAATTTCTCTGCAAATATATTATTTTTGCGGAAACTTTTAACAAACAGATGAAAGAAATTTCTTTTATTCGCCAAAATATCGAAAAATGGAAATCGCTGGAAAAAATTGTAGACGAAGCCGCCATACATAATCCCGGCGAATTGGCCGACGCCTATACGGAAATAACGACAGATCTTTCCTTCTCACGGGCTCATTATTCCAAATCACGTATCACAACGTATCTGAATAATCTTGCTTCGGCGCTGCACAACCAATTATATAAAAACAAAAAAGAAAAATATTCGCGTATCATAACCTTTTGGACACAGGAAATTCCGGACGTTATGTATCATTCGCGGAGGGAACTTCTTTATTCTTTTCTTGTTTTCATTATCAGCGCCGCTATTGGCGTCGTCTCAGCGATGAACGACGATTCATTTGTCAGACTCATACTTGGAAACGGATATGTCGATATGACGCTCGATAATATTGAAAACGGAGATCCGATGGGAGTGTACGGCGCCTCGTCCGAGCTTCCGATGTTTATCAGAATCGTTTTTAATAATATAGGAGTTTCTTTCAAGGTGTTTGTAATGGGAATATTCACGGGCTTCGGCGCCGGATTCATTTTATTTTACAATGGCGTGATGATCGGAGCATTTCAGGCTTTTTTCTTTCAGCATCATGTAGGTTTTGAATCTGTGCTAGCCATATGGTTGCATGGAACATTCGAGATATCCGCAATCATTATTGCCGGCGCGGCAGGGTTTGCCTTAGGAAACGGCTGGCTTTTCCCCGGAACATATTCGCGTGGGTACGCATTCAAACAGGGAGCAAAACGCGGACTCAAAATCATAATCGGACTGATCCCCGTTTTCATAACTGCCGGCTTTATAGAAAGCTATCTGACGAGGCATACCGAATACCCTGCATTTGTACGTCTGTCAATTATCCTCCTCTCACTCATATGCGTGATCTATTATTATATTATTTTACCTCAATTAAAACATAATGAAACGAACATCAAGAATTGAATTTTATCGCCAACGTACATTTTCCGAGAAACTGAATACCGTATTCGAATTCATCCGCGAGAACTGGAAGCCATTGTTAAAGTATTCATTTTATCTGATCATGCCGATTTGTCTGGTACAAACATTTGCCATGAATTCTTTCTTCAGCATCTATATAGATGCGGTGATGACTTCTACAGGCAGAAATCCTTTTGGCCATTCCATGATCAGCTTTCTTACCAACTATGGCGTGATGATGTTTTGTATACTGACAGGTTCAACAGTCATGTCCGGCATGGTCTATGCAATGATGCAGACTTATGCCACACGCGAAAACGGGCTACAGGATATCACGTTAAACGACTTCAAAGAGCGCCTGGTAAAAAATACGGGAAGATGCCTGCGCATCGTATTCGCGCTTCTGTTTGTATATATACTCCTTGTATTGATTATGGCGTTTCTGGCAATCACTGTCTCAACGGCGTCGCTCATTATTACAATTCCTTTACTGATAATATTCATCATTTGTCTCGTACCTCTGATGATGATTGTTCCGGTATATATCTTCGAACGCGATATAATCTTTTTTGATGCGATAAAAAAGGCATGGAAACTAGGTACTGCAACCCTTGGAGGAATGCTCGGACTGATGATCGTCCTTAATATTATTGCGTCCGTCATACAGACTATTACGATGCTACCATGGTACCTGACGCTGATTTTCGGTACAATATTTTCAATATCATCAGAATCGATGATCGCTCAATCCGTCATTTTCAAATTTGCGATTTACATTCTCGGATTAATACAATCGTACGGCATGTATGTATCTTCGATTATCGGTATTATAGGGCTTGCATTCCAGTATTTTCACGCACGCGAGAAAGTAGAAGGAATCACCATAGAATCGAATATTTCCAATTTCAACAATCTGTAAAGCATGAAAATTCAGGCAGACACGATCATCTATGATATGCAGAAAATTGCAGATTATCAGGCAGACAGTCGCTTTGATTATAACTCGCAGTTGGATTTGCCTGAATATACATGGTTTGACGTCGTCTCCAGATGGTTTAACCGCCTTATCAATTCTATCTTCAGAGGCGAATTTGAAGAAAATATCACCACGCCGGTGATGGTTATCGTCTTTATACTTGTACTCCTGACCATACTGTTCTTCCTGTACAAAAAACGTCCGGAACTATTCATGCGCTCAAAAAAAACAGCGTCGACGCCTTACGATACGGAAGAAGAAAATATACATCGGATCAATTTTGACAAAGAAATATCCCTGGCGCTGAATAAAGGGGATTACCGCCTGGCAATACGACTGCTGTACCTGCAAACCCTCCGTTTTCTATCCGATAACCAACTCATAGACTGGCAGATACACAAAACGCCTACGGAATATCTTTATGAAATAAAAAATAAGGAAATGAAACTGCCGTTCCGGGAGCTTACCAATCATTTTCTACAAGTCCGTTATGGCAATTACGAGGCGTCGCTCGGACTATACGAAACAATGTATGGTATCCGGAACCATCTGAAAAACATAAGGGAAGGAGAGACCGGATGAAAGGTAGCAAACTTTATATGATCTTCCTGTTTGCCTTTCTTGTACTTGTATTCTTGGCGGAGTATATGGCTCCTCATCAATTTTCATGGAAACCGACATACGATAAAAACGACAAAGAGCCATTCGGCTGCTATGTGTTTGATGACGTATTATTGTCTTCCATCGAAAATTATACCGTTACAGATAAAACATTCTATCAGATCATGCAAGAAGACTCCGCCGCATCGCCCCGCGCCTTTCTTCTGATGGAAAACCATCCGTATTTCAACGAAACGGATATTGAATACCTCTACAGGCTGGTTCATCTTGGTCATCAGATAATGATTTGCGCAGATAATTTCCCTTATACGCTTGAAGACACCCTTTGCTTTGAAACGGAATATGGAGAATATATCTCATCTTTTGAGTACCATGTAAAAAAAAACAAAAGCCGCGACAGTATATTTTTCGGAACGGACACGCTGAATCCCGAATATATCTTTGAAGTGTATCCGCAAATGCATCCTGTCAGCATCGTAAAAGGAAAACAAAAATGGTCATACGATGAAGCGAACCACAGCGCGCAACTCGACACGGAAGTTTCTCCGAACAATGACGAAACAATGAATCCCGATACAACGCAAACAGCAGGCGCTTCCTGTGATGAAACCGGCATTGATCCGGAGGACGACCCGGCTCCGCCGGAGACGCCCGATTCCGGCCGGGAACCGGGAAACCGCCTGATTACAGACTCTGTCATGCTTGAAGAATCAGCAAAAGAAGAAAACATGACGCCCGGGTTTGAATTTATTCCCATCAACTGCGACTCCACAGAAGTACTTGTATGGAACGGCGAAAATAAACCGTTGGCGGTGCGCGCATTTATCGGGAAAGGAGAGATTTTCATGGTATCGACGCCTCTGATGTTTACTAATTATGGAATGCTTGACAACAACAATGCGTCGTACATATTCAGGCTTCTCTCATACATGAAAGATAAACCGCTCATACGAATTGAAGCCTATGGCATTCACGACGACCAACCGAGAACCCCGCTACGATATATACTTTCGGTACCTCCTTTGCGCTGGGCAATCTATTCGATTTTTATATTACTAATCCTGTTCACGGTATTTACCGCAAAACGACGCCAGCGCATCATTCCCGTAGTGAACGCTCCCCCCAACAGGACTTTCGGATTTATGCAACTCATCAGTAATCTATATTACCAAAAACGCGATCATGGAGAAATCTTAAAGATGAAGCATCTGTATTTTTGTTCCGAAGTGAAAAGTCTTATTGGCGTGGATCTTCAGGAAAACGTTCCCGATGAATCAGACTACAGGCGACTTGCGGAAAAAACAGGAATGGACAAGGACCTTTTAGGCAAGCTGCTGAAAAACATACGACTTGCTATCTACCGTTCAGAAGTCGACGACTTACAGCTAAAACAATATATCGATGGTATGAATGGCATATTACGAGCGCTGAAAACCTGAAACGAACGGGTGAAGTCCGCTAACGTCAAAGGTATGATTATACGTACATAAAAAAATAAAACAGAATGGAAGAACAAAATGAAAAAATGGATCCGGCTCCTTTTACAGAAAAGGTCGATCTGTTGAAAAATGCGATAGGAAATGTTATCGTCGGACAGGAACGCTCCGTAGATCTGATACTTTCTGCGATACTTGCGCGTGGACACGTATTACTTGAAGGGGTTCCGGGGGTCGCTAAAACATTGCTGGCCAAAATGATTGCCAAGCTGATAAACGCCGATTTCTCGCGTATCCAGTTTACGCCCGACCTAATGCCTTCGGATGTGCTCGGAACATCTGTTTTTGACATTAAGACCGGCGAATTCAGTTTTCATCCCGGTCCTGTTTTTGCCGACGTCATACTTGTCGATGAGATAAACAGAGCGCCGGCAAAAACACAGTCCGCTTTGTTCGAAGTGATGGAAGAACGGCAGGCGACAATCGATGGCGCTCTTCATAAGATGAGTCCTGTATACACCATACTGGCCACACAGAATCCGGTTGAACAGGAAGGCACATACAAACTCCCCGAAGCGCAGCTGGATCGCTTCATGATGAAAATAACCATCCCCTATCCTTCTCTCGAAGAAGAAATCGAAATACTGGAACGCCATCATCAAAATGCACGCCTGACCAAATTGGAAGATATAACGCCGATCATTTCACGGGACGAAATCCTGGATATGTTCGGGTATGTGGAAAAAGTCTTTATCGAAAAATCGCTAATGCATTACATTGCATCCGTGATACAACAGACGCGAAACAGTAAAGCGGTATATCTTGGCGCGTCCCCAAGAGCATCTGTCGCCCTGCTTCAATCGTCCAAAGCAATGGCATTATTACAGGGACGTAACTTCGTAACGCCTGAAGACATCAAAACGATAGCGCCTTTCGTTTTACAACATCGACTGATCCTTACGGCTGAAGCCGAAATGGAAGGTCATACGCCTCTGAAAGTCGTACAACGCCTGATCGAGAAAGTGGAAGTGCCGAAATAAAAATAACCGTTTATGTTTTTAACGAAACGCTTTTATATTGCAGGATTAGTCATCATTGTATTATTGATTTCGGGCTACATGATACCGCCTTTGTTTATAGCCGGTCAAATTGCCATTGTATTACTTATACTCATATCCGCGACAGACGGCGCCCTGCTATGGCGCCGTAAAAAAGCCGCCGGCGCCGAGCGTTATTGTGCGCCTCGTTTTTCCAACGGCGATAATAATGATGTACGCCTTGTTATCGAAAGCTACTATCCTTTCAACGTTAAAATGGATATTATTGACGAAATACCCATCGTATTTCAGCGCAGGGACATTCTTTTCAGAATCGACATAAAATCCGGAGGACGTGAAATCGTACGATACAAACTGCGTCCGACCAAACGCGGCGAATATGGTTTCGGGAATATACTCCTGTATATAACCACCGGAATCGGCCTGATAAGCCGTCGCATAAAGTGCATTCTTCCCATGAATATTGCCGTATATCCGTCATATATTACGCTACATCAATATGAATTCATGGCGATACATCATAATTTAACGGAGTTAGGTATAAAAAAAATACGCCGCATCGGACATAACACGGAATTTGAATACATAAAAGAATACATAAAAGGAGACGATTATCGCACAATCAACTGGAAAGCAAGCGCACGGCGCCATTTTCCGATGGTGAACATATACCAGGATGAACGATCCCAGCAGATCTATAATATTATTGACAAGGGACGTATCATGCAGAACTCTTTTCGTGGAATGACGCTTCTCGATTACGCAATAAACGCGTCGCTCGTTCTGTCGTTCGTTGCTATACGCAAAGACGATAAAGCGGGACTTGCAACTTTTGCCGGGAATTTCGAGACTTTTATCCCTGCCGGCAAACAAACCGCTCAGATGCAGCAAATCCTTGAAAGTTTATATCGTCAGCAGACCACATTCGGCGAAAGCGATTATTCATCATTGTATGTCCATATCAACAAATACATAAACAAACGAAGCCTCCTGATCATCTATACTAATTTCGATACGATCATCGGAATGGAGAGGCAGCTCGAATATCTTCGTCAACTTGCGCGCCGGCACGTCGTATTAGTTGTGTTTTTCGAAGATACGGAACTGAAAGAATTTGCGGTTAAGCGCCCTGTCTCCATCGAAGGATATTACCAGCAGGTCATCACGGATAAGTTTATCTTTGAAAAACAACATGTCATTGCCAAACTAAGACAGCATGGTATATACTCCCTTCTTACAGAACCCGACAAACTTTCAGTTAACGTCATCAACAAATACCTCGAAATGAAAGCTCGCGGTTCTATTTAGGACAATCATTTTGCATTTATACTTTGCTCGGGATAAACTTGCGAGATAAAAAGCAGAAAGCAGAACGCAAATAAGAACCACAGGGCTGTTTGTAACGCCATCTTCCGACAGCTTCCTGCTTTCTGCTTTCTGCCTTCTGCTTTCTGCTTTCTGCTTTCTGCCGACATATCACAAAACCATGCCGCGTGCAGTATAACGAAGTATTGTTTATAAAGTATCTTATTTTATACTCCTTTTGACCCGAACGGCTACCCAGTTATCCTGTTCTGCAAAAGAGGATAGAAGAAGCCCGTATTT
>JAIROL010000116.1 GCA_031257565.1 Tannerella sp.
TTTCATGTAATTTTGCGCCGTTTTGAAATAGATAAACAATGTTTGAAATCTTTGATACTTACCCGTGGTTATTGCCGATTGTTATATTCTTCGGTCGTATTTGCGACGTGACGTTGGGCACGCTTCGTATTATTTTCGTGTCGAAAGGAGAGCGAAAAAAAGCGCCCATTGTCGGCTTTTTCGAAGTGTTTATATGGGTAGTGATCATTTCACAGATATTTTCGCACACCAACAGTATAATCGCTTACCTGGCTTATGCCGGAGGATATGCAGCCGGTAATTTCATCGGTATACTTGTTGAAAACAAAATTGCATTCGGATATGTTTTATTCAGGATATATACCAAGAAAGACGGTCGCCAATTAGCGCAATTACTAAACAAAAACGATTTTGGCTCCACTTTTATCAAAGGAGAAGGCGCCGTGTCCGAAGTGGGTATCATAGAAACGGTCGTAAGCAGAAAATCACAACGGAAAGTAATAAAAATAATTGATGATTTTGATTCGAGCGCCTTTTATCTGATAGAAGATATTCGTTCAAAACAAAAAGGCATTTTTGCCATATCCTCATCCGCAGGTCTCCCGAGACTGGGAAAATAAACCCTTGTAGCAGATGAAGAATCCGGAACCCATCCTATCATACATTTTAATGGAACTGCTACCTTTGGTGTGCTTTATTCGACTGCTTTCAATACGAACATTATAATTGTTACCGACTTCACCCTGATACAGGGGTGAGAGTTTTTTTTTCAAAAAAGTGCATATATTTTCAGGTTTAATCGTATGTATGGCTGTTGCAATGCTGATGGGGTTGCAACTCTTTACTGATATAAATAATATTTGCCGACGGTTTAGGTGTGTTTTAGGTGGTTTTTATATTTTTCGCTATACTCTTTCGGGCTAAGTTTGAACTTCCCCTTGAAATCCCGGCTGAAATGATGACGCTCGGAATATCCCGCCATATAAGCAATCTCCGTAACGTTGAGCGTATCCTGTACAAGCAGTTGCGCCGCCTTTTTCAACCGGAAGTCTTTGATAAAGCCGATTACCGACATGCCCGTCAGCGCTTTTACCTTTTTGTAGAGATTGGAATGACTCATCGCCATTTCCGCAGCCATTTGCATGATGTTGAAATCCGAATCTTCGATATGTTCCTCGATGTACGCGATAAATCTGGAAAGAAAAATGCCGTCCTGCGTGTTGAGGCTTACCTCCTTTGGATTCAGTATCATCTCCCGGCGAACCCGCTCACGGATTTCCTGACGAGTTTGCAGAATGTTGTTTATCCGGGCAAGAAGTACCCGCTCATCAAACGGTTTGGTCAGGTAATCGTCGGCTCCGGATTCAAAGCCTTCGACGACAGAGTCGGCAAGCGTTCGCGCCGTCAGGAGGATGACCGGAATGTGGCTGATTCGCATATCGTTCTTCAGGCGGTGGCAAAAAGCAATTCCGTCCATTACCGGCATCATTACATCGCTTACTACCAGGTCGGGAATCAATTCGAGAGTAGTCTCAAGCGCTTCCTGACCGTTCGAGGCGTCATATACCTGATAGCGCGGCGACAGGAGTTCGACAATGTAATTTCTGATCTGGAGGTTGTCTTCGACCACGAGAACGGTATATTCCTTTACTTTCAGTTCCCGAACCGGCTCGGAAACGTCGGGATAATTATCGCGGATAAAATGCCCGGAAAGCAAATCGTCTTTTGATGGAGAGTCGATAAACTCGGCCTGTTCAAAATGGTCTTTCCCGCTTTGCAGGACGATGGAAAATTCGCTGCCCCGTCCGGCTTCGCTGTTCACGTTGATTTTTCCGCCGTGCAGAAGAACAATTTCGCGCGAGATGGACAGTCCGATGCCGAAGCCTGCGCCGGGATCGTCCTTTTCGGCCTGATAGAAGCGGTCGAAGATGCGTTCTGTTTTTCCGGGAGCGATTCCTTTTCCGGTATCCGTTACGCGGACAATGACTTGACCGGCATCCGTCCGGCTTATGTCAACGTTGATTTTCCCGCCCTCAGGGGTGAATTTGAAAGCGTTCGAGATTAAATTGCCGACGGCTTTTTCCATCTGAATCTTATCAATCCAGGCGTATATATCGGAATGTGAAGCGGTAAATTCGTATCCAATCTTCTTGTTGAAGGCAAATTGTGAATAACAGATATAAATTTCTTGAACAAATTCCACCAGATTCTCACAACTTACTTGCAGGGTAACGTTGCCGGTTTCCAGCTTGCGATAGTTCAGCAGTTCTTCGGTAAGATTCAGCAGGCGGTTGGTATTGGCTTTAATCGTCATCAGGTTTTTTTGTCCGAACAGTTCTATATTGCCTCGGTTAACGAGTTTGTTGACCGACCCGGCAATGAGCGTAAGCGGCGTTCGGATGTCATGGGAAATATTGATAAAGAAGCGCTGCTTCATCTGGTGCATCCGTTCTTCCTGTTCGCGCTTGATTTTTTCCAGTCTTAATTCGTTACGGATATTCGCCCAGTTCAACGTGTATCGCCGGAACAGGTAAAAGACGGCGACAAACAGGAAAGCATAGAGCAGGTAAGCCCATCCGGTGAGCCAGAAAGGAGGAAGTACGCGGATGCCGATTTGTGCCGGAACGGTCTCCCGTCGGGTGAAAGAATCGCCGGCGGGACGCACCTTGAACGTGTATTTGCCGGGCGAAAGATTGGTGAATGTCGCCGTATGCTCGTTTCCGACGTTGCGCCATTCGTTTTCCAATCCTTCCAGCATCACTTCGTAATGGGTGTTTTGAGAGAACGGGAAGTCGAGCGTGGCATAGCCGATAGTGATGACCGACTGGTTGTGTTTGAGCGTGATTTCCTTTTCGTAGCCTATCTGGCGTTTCAACAGGCTTTCGGCGCCGACGGGTACGGGCTTGTTAAACAGCAGGAAATCGGTCAGGTACACCGGCGGTTTATAGGCGTCGAAACGGATTTGCGCGGGCAAAAAGGCGACGACACGTTCGGCGCTGCCGAAATAAAGTTTTCCGGCTTCGTCCATGTATGCTGAATTGATGGAAAAACTGTCGTAAATACCGGGAAAAATTTCGGCGCTCGCGGTTCCTTCCCGCAAACACAGGATGCCTTTTTTCGTGCCTGCCCACAGGTTTCCATCGCGGTCTTTCAGCAGGCTCAGAACGCTTTTGTCCGGGTAATCGGTATCAATCGGGACGGCTTCAAATTGGAGGGAATGACGATCGAAGCGGCACAATCCCTCTTTCGTACCCAGCCAAAGCGTATGTTGGTTTTCCGGCAACAGGGCGAATATAAAGTTGCTGATTAATCCCTGATATTCTTCGGATTTGAAGTTCCTGAATTTTCCGGTTTTGGTATCAAACAGTGTTAAACCTCCGCCGTAGGTGGCGAGCCAGAGCTGTTCACTTTCGTCGAGGTAAAGGGCTAAAACATTGTCGCTTCCGGGCGAATGAGGGTTGTCAGGTTCGTGCCGGTACACATCGACAGACCCTGTTTTAACATCTAAAAAAGCCAGTCCGCCGCCCCAGGTGGCAATCCATAAATTTCCCGAAGGCAATACGACGATATCCCTCACATCGTTGTGGGGCAGGGAAAGTCTTAAGCCCTGTTTCCTGCTGAAATTGACGGTTTTACGTGTGCGCGGATTGAAATAATAAAGGCCGTGGGCATAGGTCCCTATCCAAAAGCCGCCGTCGGCGGATGGTTTGACGCACTGTACAAAATCGCCGACATATCCGTTGGGCGATTCTTTGTTGAAAAAGGCAACGCTTCCGTTTCCGGGATTGAGCAGGGTCATTCCTTCGCCGTCCGTACCCATCCAGAGACCCCTTTCGTCGTGAAATATCGAAAGGACGGGCAGTTTGTACTCGCCTTTTCCATCGCTGTAATAGTATTCGATTTCGTCGGGTTCTTTTTTTATCAGGTCGACGCCTCTTTTAGCCGTACCGATCCAGAGGTTGGATTGACGGTCTGTAAAAAAAACGTTAACCGTATTGCTGGAAAGGGAATTGGGTATTTTCGGACTGCTCCGGTAATTCCGGACGACAGGCGACCCGTTCCATGGTTTTTCAATATGTAAAATGCCTGCTCCGTCCGTACCGATCCACAAATCGCCCTGTTCGTCCTGTCGGATGCAGCGGATAATAGCCGGATTGCCGGTTGCGCCTGCCGGATAACCGGTTATTTTCCGTTGTTGAAAATCAACCTGTTTTAATCCGTGTTCATTGGTTCCGACCAGCAGGCGGTTGTTTTTACCGGCAAACAGGGCGTTGATATAGTCGGAGTCGATTGTCAAGCCGCTGAAAGCGGAAGAAGGAAAATCCTCGAATGTTTCCGATTTCGTGTCGAAAATGCAAAGTCCGGCGCCAAAAGTGCCGAGCCATATTTTTCCGTCCGGAGCTTCGGCCATTGCCCGGATGTCGTTTTTCCCGGATTCAGCGCTTTTTCGTTTGTAGCGCTTTACCTGTTTCGATGCGGTGTTGTACGAATAGAGGCCGACCTCGGCGGCTATCCAAAGCATGTTATCCTGTCCTTCCAGCAGGGCGTGAACTTCGAGGTAGCCGGAGGTCTTGTCCAGGGGTATTTGTTCAAAATCGTCGTTCAACGGATTGTAAAGGAAGAGTCCGTTGCCGACGGTTCCTGCCCAGAGGCGGTTTTGGGTGTCGGTATACAATACGGAAATATCGTTGGCCGACAGATTGTTTTGTTCTGCGGAGTATAGTTTAAAGTGAACGCCGTCATATCTGTTTAATCCGTATTTGGTGCCGATCCACATAAACCCAAGGCTGTCCTGGACGATGGAGGTAACGCTACCGCTGGAAAGTCCGTCTTCGATGCCGATGTGAAGAAATCCCGTGTGTTGCGCGTGACCGGCATGAGTCGATGACGAAATAAGGCAGCAGGAGATTAAGATAAACAGGAAGATTCTTAGATTATCAATTGCCTCTAAAATATGCTCTAATCTACTTTTATCTTTGATTTTCTCTCTCATAAATCAATATTTTATCATCTTCTACAGATTGGCGGGCAAATTTCCTTATACATCCGTCTTCTACCAAATCTATTTTTTGTGCAACAGGTCTTGCAATTTGTGCGTTATTCTTATATGGTCGAACAGGGAGATTTCAGCATTTTCATCAAATTTCACCAAAATATCCACATCACTTTTACGGGTCTGCTTTCCTCGTGCATAAGAGCCAAACAGCCATGCTTTCTCGACCGGATAGGCCAGGAAAAAATCCTGTAATTTTTTAATAAGTGTTTGTTGCATTGCGTCAAAAATTTTTCAGCATCCGTCGCAAAATTACGAATTTATTTTTCATAATAAAATACGGTATCAATGAAGTATAGTATTCCATTGCTTGTCAATACATTCTCATTGTGTAAGTCTTCGAGAATAATGCCTGATTCAGGATTAAAATTATTCAAATCAATAATCTTTATCCAAAGCCTTTGATTGTCGATATATTTCTGCAATCTCTCTGTTTCTTCTCCTTTGAAATGCTTGTCTGTTTTATCCAAAGCGCCTGATTTATCGCTTGTTCTAAGGTTGTTAATGGCTGCCTGGATATTTGCGCCATACCTAACTTTGCTCTTTCCTGAAATGATACGCTGTATCTCATCGTGCATATTGTTTTTATGGAATACGTTATTAATCTTTGTAAATACGATGCTACAAAGGTAAAATATAAACGTTTAATACACAAGCGCGATATTGGGGATTTTTTTCTTTTACGAATTTATGTCCCTATTTTACGAAATTTTCCCCCTTCAAATAATCCTGCATATCTACTTTTGCAAAATCATTTATACTCAATCAAAATGTTCAAATTTAATATATATGAAAACATCATTTTACAAAACACAGACAAATGTTTGGAGACTGTCGCTTGCCTTTTGCCTTGTCCTGCTTTCCTGCGAAGAAGACAAGCCGCAGGTTGCGCCGGAAAGCTTCACATTCACCCTGTCCGCCGACACGCTTGATATTGGCGAGATACAGCCGGTAGTTGTAACCCCCTCGCCCGAAAACGCCACCGAGAGAATCGCCTGGTCGTCCGCCGACCCCGAAATCGCACAGGTGCAAAGCAATGAGCCGGGACGTGTCGCCGGCGTTATCGGACTGAAGGCAGGAAACACCCTTATATCCGTCTCCACCGCTGATGGACGGTACAGCCGGTCGTTTCCCGTAACGGTAATCGTCAAGGTGAACAAAATCACCTTGTCTAACGAAATGATTTTATCGTCTCCCGGCGAAGGCCGCTATGAAGTGTTTTTTGAACCGGAGAATGCTACTATTCAGGAGTTGATATGGAGTTCCGGCAACCAGGAAGTCGTCGCTGTCGACCCGGTTAGCGGACTTCTCTCAGCCCTCTCGCCCGGCTCGTCCGTCATTACGGCTACCACCAGGCAGGGAAGCAAAAGCGCATCCGTCGAGGTATTTGTGAGCGGGGAACCGCCAATATTCGGCAAAGAATACTGTTCCATTACCGGATACGGGGATTACTGTGCGGATCAGGTATCCACATCGGGCGCCGTGCTGGAGTTGTCTCACTCCGATGCAAACATCCCGACCAATAATTACAGGTATTATGCGGGAGAAAAACTCACCGTTAAAAGCAGTGAATCCTTTACGCTCAACCTTGTTCAGTCCAACAACTGGTCACGAAGCCTCGTGTGGATCGACTGGAACGGCGACAGGGATTTTGCGGATGAGGGCGAATTGGTAGCTGTATTCGGAATTTTTGAGGAATTAAATGATGGCCCTTTCAGCCAACTCATTACCGTACCGGAAAATACAAGTCCCGGATTTGCCCGTATGCGGGTAATCACCGGGGATTCGTGGTCGCTTAACTTCGACTTGGAATCCGTCGAGCCTTGCGGAAGCGTCCGTCACGGTACTGTCAAAGACTTTGAAGTTGAAATACAATAAACTATGTTGAATATGAAAAAGATATTATTTTGTTCCCTGATTTTAATGCTGTTTTCTGTTGCAGCCTTTGCGCAACAAACATTGAAAGGCACAGTGACAACTGTTGATAAACAACCGCTAACAGGCGTATCTGTCTCGGTCAAAGGCAGCGCTACCGGAACTATTAGCGATATTGACGGCAATTTTTCGCTCAATGTCAAGCCGGAAGACGTGCTGGTTATCCGCTACCTTGGATTTACGACACAGGAATTGACCGTGGGCAATCAATCTTCCGTAGAAATCGTGATGGAAGAAAATGTAGCCCTTTTGGATGAAGTGGTGGTAGTCGGCTACGGCGCTTTGCGAAAAAGCGATATTACCGGTTCCGTAAGTTCGGTGAAACCGTCGGAACTTCAAAAAAATTCCCTGACACGTACCGATGAGGCGCTTCAGGGTCAGATTGCCGGCGTGCAGGTCATCAACAACGACGCATCGCCCAACGCCGGTATTTCCATTCGCATACGCGGGGTGAACTCCATTACGGCGGTCAGCGAGCCGCTGGTGATTATTGACGGTATGCAGGGCGGCAGCCTGTCGGATGTACACCCGAACGATATTGAATCGTTGGAAGTTCTGAAAGACGCTTCCGCAACGGCTATCTATGGAGCAAGAGGTGCGGGAGGGGTCATTCTCGTTACGACCAAAAAAGGAAGCGGTACGAAATCGTCCGTTACCTACAACGGGTTCTTCGGATTTCAGCAGATACAAAAGAAAATGGACTTGATGAACGCCGAAGAATACGCCGGCTATATCAATCAAAACCGCCTGGCAAGAGGTCTCGCCGCAATCTTCACCGGGCAGGACGGAGCTTTGCATTCGCCGGAATATTACCGCGATAAAAGTACCGACTGGCAGGATGAAATATACCGCGCCGGTTATACGCAGAATCATCACCTGACCGTCAGCGGGAAATCGGACAACATCTCTTACTCTATTGCCGGCGATTACTTGGATACGAAAGGAATCGTGATTAATTCGCAGTACCAAAAATTCTCGTTGCGTTCGAATCTTGCCATCAATTTGCACAAGAAAATCCGGCTGAACTTGAATACTTTCTTTGCTTCGGCCAACGACCGTCCAACGACGCTGGATGCCCGCGACCAGTACGGAAGTCCGGTTTACGCGGCGCTTAACTTCGCCCCTACGCGACCGGTTTTTGAGGAAGACGGCACGTATTCAAAGCCCGGCGGCGGTTACGGCTCGAATACCGAATACAATCCGGTGGCGCTTGCCCTGGAACCGGTCAACGTGAATCGCCTGAATACGACCATCATCAATCCCGAACTCGAATTTCAGATTCTGGAAAATCTAAAATTTCAGACAAGCGCATCCTATCATTTCGTTGACGGAGAATACGACTGGTATTACAACGAGAAAATAATCGGAGGTTCTTCTCCCGATGATAAATCAACGCGGACGGCAAGCGTCAGCGACGACCGGTGGATGCATTTTCAAAATACCAACCTGCTGACCTTTGAAGACGTTTTTGCAGAAAAACATCGCCTGAGTGTTACGGCAGTCCTGGAACAGCAATATTCTAAATCTACCTCCAACTACGCTGCCGCTTCCGGTTTTTTTACGAACGAGAAGCAGTACAAAAATCTCGGACTGGGAGAAAACGCCCTCAAACCTTCGTCGTATGAATCGCAGCAAACTTTGCTGTCGTACATGGGACGCTTGAATTATACCTACTCCGGCCGCTATTCCCTGGCGCTGACCCTGCGGAGCGACGGAGCTTCCGTATTCGCCGAAAACAATAAATGGGGGTATTTCCCATCGGCGGGAGCAGCGTGGAACATCTCCAACGAGAAGTTTATGGAGAATCTCACATGGCTCAACAACCTCAAGCTACGGTTAAGCTACGGCGCAGTGGGGAATCAGGCCATATCGCCCTATCAGTCGCTGGATTTGCTGGTTACCGGAAGCCGTCCGTCCTACTCGTTCGACGGCGGAAAGACGCTGAACCCCGGCGTCGCCCTTTCGACCATTGCAGGCAATCCGAACCTGAAATGGGAAGTTACCAGGCAGCTGAATACAGGGATTGACCTTTCGCTCTACAAGGGGCGCTTAAACCTGACGGTCGACGCCTACCGGAAAATCACCACCGACCTCCTGCTCGAAAAACAGCTATTTTTGGCTTCCGGGCAGGCTACGCAAATGGTCAATGCCGGTAAAATACAAAACAGGGGCGTAGAAGTCGTTTTAGGCGGCATTCCCGTTCAAAAGAAATCCATGGAATGGAATACCAATCTTACCTTCTCGCTCAACAGAAGCCGGGTGCTGGCCTTGAATGACGGACTGACTGAGATGAATTTGGGAAGTCCCGGAATGCCCGGTTTTAATGATGCAATTCGTTTGGAAGTCGACTATCCGATAGGGTTAGTCAAGGGATTCCGGTACGAAGGCGTATGGAAAAACGACGAGCGGATTTTGGCCGGAGCCTACGGCGTTGAACCGGGTTCATCCAAATACAGCGATATAGACAACAATGGAATTATCGACAGCAGGGATATGGTAACCATTGCCCAAACATTGCCTGATTTTACTTATGGCTGGAGCAATAACTTCCGCTTTGGGAATGTCACACTGAACGTACTGATGGTGGGCGTTCAGGGAAACGACATCGTAAACCTCGGACGGTTCATGCTCGAAGGAAACAGCGACGGACTGAGCCGGAACCTGCTCAACGCCTGGACGCCGGAAAACGAAAATACGAACGTTCCCGGCCATGACGTACTCGGCAACCAGCGCAATTCCAGCCGGTGGGTCGAAGACGGATCCTATCTACGGGTGAAGAACATCACGCTGGGTTACAATTTTTCTTCCGCTCTTTTGAAAAAAATGAAGCTCGGCTCGTTGCGGGTTTACCTGACCGGGACAAACCTGCTGACATTCACCCGGTACACGGGTTACGACCCCGAGGCCAACAACGCCTCCGGCATTGCCTGGGGCGATACGGCTCCTTTCGCCGGTTTCGACATGGGTTCCTATCCTTCGCAACGGAGATATACGGTCGGGCTGGATATTACTTTCTAAAATGTAAAACTTAAAAACAATTCATCATGGAACTGAATAAAATAATCACTTTTCCTGTTCAATTATGCTTAATCGCCCTGTTTGCGGTTTCCTGCGTAGATTTGAATGAAAATCCGCCCTCCGATTTATCTCCCCAAAACTTCTACGCTTCGGAAGACGAATTTAATTCGGCGCTCACCGGCATTATCAAGGCGCTCTATTCCGACTGGTCGGGATTCGACTACGGATACGACTTGATTCTGGCCTCCGGAGCGGAAGACGTCCGTTCGGACTCCGACATTTTCAAAAATTTCGACCGGCTTGTCCCCAACGATCGCGAAGTTGTCATTCACGACTTCTGGCAAAAGGCCTATATCGCCATTTCCAATGCCAATGTGCTGATTGCCAATCTGGATAACGCCAACATAAAGGAAGAGGTTCTGAACAACCTCGAAGGTCAGGCAAGGTTTCTCCGGGCGTTTACCTATTTCTACTTAGTCCGCTTCTTCGGGCCGGTACAGGTAACGACTTATGAAAATCAAAACGACATTGCAAGCGTGAAGCAATCTACCGTCGAGGAAGTTTACATAAATGTGATTATTCCCGACCTGAAAATTGCCGAAGAGAAGTTGCCCCTGTCATTTGCCGAAAAAGGCCGTCCCACGCGGGGCGCCGCCAAAACATTGCTGTCCAAAGTCTATTTGACGATGGCGGGCTGGCCGGTCAAAAAGCCGGGAATCTATTATCCGCTTGCCATGGAAAAAGCCTACGAAATCATAGACCCTCAAAACGGATACGGATATGATTTGGAAGAAGATTTTGCCAATCTGTGGAAGCAGGAGAACAAGCTTGTGTCCCCGGAATTTATCTTTACCTTTTACGGTTCCATAGCCGAAGACGGCATTGCAGGCGGCCACATGGACATCGCTACCCGCTACTGGGGAAACGGCGAGGGCGGCTGGGGCGATTATTACAGCGAAACCCGCTTTTTCGACGCTTTCCCCGACGGTGCACGGAAAGAGGCTACATTCACCTCCGTCTTTGCCGACGGCACAACCTTTCTTGAAGCAAAAACGCAGCCTCACATCGCCAAATACCGCGACGGAGGCAATCGTACAGGCACCAATTCCGAAGGTTTCCGTCCTATTCTCCGCTATGCGGATGTGCTGCTAATCTATGCCGAAGCCGCCAACTACGTCAACAACGGCCCCACCACCGAAGCGCTGAACGCTCTCAACAAGGTTCATACCCGCACAGGACTTGACCGATTGCCGCGCGGCATGATGCAGCAGGAGTTTGATAAAGCTGTTTTAGATGAACGCGCCTGGGAATTTGCCTGCGAAGGCGACCGGTGGCACGATTTGGTGAGGCGCGAAATGGTAGTGGAAGCTAACAGGGAGGAACATCCGGGTGTAAAGGCGTCTGCGCGGTTATTGCCCAAGCCGGGGACGGAGATTATTCCGGGGGTTCTGGATCAAAACGAGTATTGATTTATAGAACTTTATAATAAATGAAAAAATCTATCCCATTTTCTTTATTTCTCTTCTGCTTGTTGTTGACAGGACAGGCGCTTTATGCACAAACGCTCAGCGGCTCTTTCGACAACAAATTCAGGAGATACGTTGCCAATGCTTCTTTCGGCGGACAGGTTAACAACGTATGGAATGTAGAAGCCTGGAAAGGAGAGCGCATTACCAAACAAATCGTGCTGTGGACTTCCGGACAAATCGACAACCTCTCTGTTACGGCTACCGATTTGACGGGAAGCGGAGGCAATATTCCCGCTTCGGCAATTAGTTTCCGTTACGGCAAATACATCAAGGGCGACATGCTGTCGAAAGAATGTGGCGAGTATCCCACCCGGAGCGACTATCAGCAAATCATAGATGCATGGTCAACGGAGTCGGTAACGACCCTCAGCAGTGGCGACCCGCTCAAACTGTGGGCGGTTGTTCAGGTTCCGAAAAATATTCCCAAAGGTACATATACAGGAAAAATAATCGCAGCAGGAGGTGCAGGAAGCGTTGAACTGAATATTAATCTCTACGTGTCGGACATGCAGCTCCCCGATGTAGCCCAATGGACGTTTCATCTTGATTTGTGGCAATTTCCGGCAAAGATTGTCGAACATTACAACGCCAATAATCCTTCCGACCCGATAGCGCTTTGGTCTGACCGCCACTTTGCCTTGCTGGAGCCTTTTTACCGGGAGTTGGCGGATTGCGGACAGAAAGCAATTACGGCGCATATCAAAGAAAATGCTTTGGGTGTACCTTCGATGGTCAAGTGGATTAAAAAGGCGGACGGAGAATGGGAGTATGATTTTACGGCGTTCGACCGTTATGTTTCTACCCTTATGGAATGGGGTATCACTAAGCAAATCAACTGTTTTTCTCCCATCGGGTGGAATGAAGATGCGATTCCCTACTACGACGAAGCCTCGCAATCCAACCGGACGCTAACAGCCGTTCCCGGAAGTGAATTGTACAATACGTGCTGGGATAACTTCCTCACTCACTTTGAGCAACATTTGGATTCAAAGGGATGGTTTGATAAGACAGTACTCTATTTTGATGAGATTTCGGAAGAAAAAGCATTGCCTGTAATTGACGGTGTAATTTTGCCGAATAATTCGTCATGGAAAATAGGGGGAGCCATAACTCGTGATTTCAGTGCCTCCGCCAAAGCGAAATTCCACGATTTGTCGGGCGTGCTCGGTCGAAACTTCAGTACGGCAGGATTTGAGGATAAAATATTCACTTTTTATACAAGCTGCACACAACTTTTCCCGAACAGTTTTGTAACCCGCGAGAACACGACCGCCGAAATGACATGGATGGGCTGGCACGCAGCCAACGGTAATTACAGCGGTTATCTGCGCTGGGCTTACGACTATTGGCAACTGAACGACCCTGCGGACGCAAGAGACGGTTCGAATACGGCAGGCGATTTCTCTATCGTTTATCGAAGTTCAAACACTTCTCCAATTAGCTGCTATCCAAGTTTACGATTGATGATGCTCCGGGAAGGGATACAGGATTATGAGAAAATAAGGATACTGAAAGCCCTGTTTCAATCGTCCGATCCGGCCAAATTGCAAACGTTAAACACCGTTATACGGAAATTTACGATGGCCTCCGGCGAAGACAATGCAGAGGCTTTGGTCAATGAAGGTCAGGAAACGATCGCAACGCTTTCCCGTGATGCGACTATGCCGACAGATGTAAAAAATATTCCTTCCGAATCCCGCAAACTGAACATCTATCCCAATCCCGCGTCCGGTTACATTCATATTGAAATACCCGGCGGAGAGGTGATTTCCTCCATCCGCTTCTTTCAGACATCCGGAAGACAGGTTGCCGTACCACTGACGGAAAGTTATAACAACTTATATACGTTTTCATTGAATAGAATCCCACCGGGGACTTATTTCATTCTTGCGGTCACGAAAGACGGAGCCTGCAATGGTGTTTTCATTAAAAGCAAAAATATATATTAAACATCTCAAAAAAAGTGAAAAAGAAAATTTATCCGAACATAATTGCCGTATGTTTACTGACGGTATTATGTAATTGTAAGCAAACCGGTGAAAGAGAGCCTGTTGAAACAAGAGTAATGGACCCGGTCGCAGAAATTCCCGAATGGTTGAAAATAACGGTAGAAGCGGCGCTTTCCTCCGATTCGCTGAGCGTGTGGATACCCACCAATGATTTATCCACATCATCTTTGATACGAGTACCCAGATTCCCTTCGTCAAGACATGAAAATGAAACGGAGCTTTCGCCCTTTGATATTCACGCCATTGATACATCCGCGATCTACGCCATCTCCGGAGTGCGTAACGAGCAGCAGTCTTTTCAAATAGCGGTTGCTTCCGTCAATGAACTTACCGGTCTTTCGGTAAAAGCGGATGATTTGATTTCCGAAAAAGGCGACACTTTAAGTGCGGAAAATATCAGGATCAGATACGTTCGCTACGTCCCGGTACAACGCGCCCGCAGCGAGTATATCTGGACGTCCCGCTATGAGGATGTTTACAACGGCAAAGAAATAAGCGGTTTTGGGACGCCGGACATTGTGGCCGATCCGCTGATTGATGTATCCGAAATCAATGTTCCGGCTTATAGGGCGCAACCCGTTTGGTTTACCCTGCAAATCCCTGCCGCACAGACTCCGGGAACTTACTCCGGGGCATTGCACATACAAACCGGTCAATACCGCGAAGTCACGTTGAATTTGGCCGTGAATGTACTGCCGCCCGTATTGCCTTCCCCGCCGGATTATCAATTCTTCCTCGACCTGTGGTTTAACCCGAATGCCGTAGCCGCAGTTAACGGATTGGAACCCTGGTCTGAAGAACATTGGGCGCAAATTGACCTGTACTTGAAAGATTTAGCCTCAAGAGGCGCAAAAACGGTTACCGCACTCATTGTTCCCGACCCTTGGAGCATAGGCTGGCTGGGCGGAAGCCGACATTCGCAGACGGGTATTGGTTATCTTACCATGGTTAATTGGCTGCGTGACGATTCAGGTCAATGGAGTTTCGATTATTCCCTGTTTGACCGTTTTGTTGAAACTTGTTTTCGCCACGGTATTGATCGCCGTATAGACGCCTTTACACTTACTCCTTTTGATCATAAAGACGGTTGGCAAATACATTTCCAACACAAAGAAAATTACGCTGCCGATACGCTCTTTTTTGATCCTTCCGATACAGAATACAAAAGAATCTGGAAAATCTTCCTGCGTGATTTTGAAAATCATTTGACTCAAAAAGGATGGTTGAACAAAACGTATTTAAGTTTTGACGAAAGTCCCCGCGAAGTTATTGATGCGATTTTGGACATTATTTCCGACAGTGCGCCGGTGTTTTTGAATCAACTTTCCATTGCAGGGAAAATCGACACCGAATCGTTAGCGCGTTCTCACTCCATTTTTTACGCCTTTTTGTCCGAACATTCGGTAGAGAGCGACAAAAACGCATTGATACTGCAAAAACGGCGAAGCAATCCGGATAAGACAACTACCTTTTATCTCTGCGGCGACCCTGCTCATCCGAACACCTTTACCTATTCTCCGGCCATTGAAGCGAGAATGATTCCCTGGCTGTCGGCTTTCTACAAATTGGACGGTTATCTTCGCTGGGCATACAACAGTTGGCCGGATAAAGACCCGTACAGTCACCCCGTTTTCAACTTTATTCAGGGCGATGATTATTACATCTATCCGGGCAAACAGGGGCCGGTGAGTTCCATTCGCTGGGAACTGCTCAAAGAAGGTATTGAAGATTATGAGCTTCTCCGAATAATCAATTCTCCCAAAAGCGACGAAGCAATAGAATTGGCGGTGAGGAATCGCGACGGACGCAAAAAGAACGTAACAGACTTTGAAGAAGCAAGAAGAATAATACTGAAATAAATAGTTAGCATGAATCATTTATCAATAAGATATAAAACTGATATAGAACAGAGCATCAAAAAAATGAGACGGAAATGCTGAAATTTATTAAAGGATCGACTATTTATAATCGTCGTATAGCAGGTATTTGCTTCGTATTTTTTTATATTGGCTCAAATCGTTTTTCCATGAATTACGTATTTCTTCTTCGTTAAAGCCTTTTATTATTTGCCGACGAAGGACGTCTGTTCCGGCCAACAGGTCAAACCAGTTTGGGCGCGTAAAAAATTCGTTTTCGTTATAACCGGATTTTTTGAAAAAATCCAAAATGAAACGAAGGGAAAGCCCTCCTTCGAATGTGCTGTTTCTCAGATCAATACCATAACAGGCAACGCCCTTATTCAGGGGATTTGTATCCATTCCTTTGATCGGTTGAGGAGTAAAAGCGAACTTCCCGTATTTTTTATTCGGGCCGCCGAGCGCCTGAAATGGAAATGTCGTGCCGCGTCCGACGCTTATGTTTGTGCCTTCAAAAAAGCAAATGGAAGGATATAACCTGATGGCCGTTTCGTTCGGAAGATTTGGCGACGGTTTGACCGGTAAATGATAAAAATCTCCGTGAGACCAGTTTTTCATTGGCACAACATTCAGGATACAACTGTTTTTGCCGGTTGATATCCAGCCTTCTCCATTTATCATACGTGCAAGTTCTCCTACCGTGAGCCCGTGTAGAACAGGGATCGGGTCAACGCCTACAAACGATGAAAACCCTTTTTTGCGGACAGGCCCGTCAACATAATCGTTCGGGTTCGGGCGATCTAATACGATGAATTCTATTCCGTTTTCCGCACATGCTTCCATTACATAATGCATCGTGCTTATATAGGTGAAAAATCGCGTCCCTACATCCTGTATATCAAAAATAAGCAGATCAATGTCTGATAATTGCGGCGCTGCAGGTTTATTATTTTTACCGTAGATGGAAACGATCGGTACGCCGGTCTTGCCGTCCTTGCTGTGTTTGACGTCAGCGCCGGCTTCTTCTGTTCCACGAAAACCATGTTCGGGGGCAAATACTTTTTTTACCCGGATATTTTCTTTCAACAAAGCATCCAGCAGATGCGTCCCGCTGCGTAAAACAGACGTCTGGTTGGCAATTAATCCGACGCGTTTGTCTTTTACAAGTTTTTTTATTTCATCCATACGATCTGCGCCCATGATGATATTCTTGGCGTCGTGGAGAGAAAGATTCATCTTTGTATCAGATGTTTTTGCCGTCGAAAATACGGAGCAGATCAAAGGCAGCGCTAATAAATATAAGCGAATTTTATACATAGAACGATTGAATAAAAATTGGATGCAAAAATATAAAAAAAAAGTCTAACCAAAAAGCAAACAACGGCTAAAGAGCGTCAACCGTTTGATAATGTGCAGGTAATACCTCTTGTTCGTCCCGTCCTGCCGGATTTGCGACGCGACAGAGGCTCTCCTTCATTTGGGACT
>JAIROL010000064.1 GCA_031257565.1 Tannerella sp.
AGAGTTATGAACATTTGTGAGTTCTATGTTACCGAAATGTTAAAAATTAAATAATGTACACATGAAACGAACATGCAAAACGGCTTGCGCCAAAGAGTTATGAACATGCTGTGAGTTACTAACGAGTGATAATTATTAAAGGAATAAGTGAATGCTTCGCATTTCTATGTTACCATAGCGTTAAAAAATAAATAATGTACACATGAAACGGGGAAGTCGGTTAGATGAATTGTTTACTCTGCTATTTATGGTATTAGCCATAGGAGCTATTGTTTGTTATTTTGCGTTGGGCAACAACAATCCAATGTATATCATTCTCGGAGGTAGCGCCGTATTGTTAAGAGTTGCACAATATATTATGAGATTTTTTTGAATATAAATACATGCTAAAGATATGGATTTAAACGAAATAATAAAGCCGGAAAATCTGGTTTATAAAAAACCTGAATTACTGAATGATACCCCGATGCACTATTGCCCCGGATGTAGTCATAGCGTAATACACAAACTTATCGCGGAGATTGTGGAAGAGATGGGTATGGAAGATAAAACAATCGGCGTTTCACCGGTAGGTTGCGCGGTTTTCGCCTATAATTATATAGAAATCGACTGGATTGAAGCGGCTCATGGGCGTGCGCCGGCAGTAGCGACGGCTGTCAAGAGGCTCAATCCGGATAAAATGATTTTTACGTATCAGGGCGATGGCGATCTGGCTGCAATAGGCACAGCAGAAACTATTCACGCGGCTAACCGTGGTGAAAACATCGTCATTGTTTTTGTAAACAACGCTATTTACGGTATGACCGGAGGACAGATGGCTCCGACTACGCTTCTCGGTATGCCGACGTCGACCTGTCCTTATGGGCGTGAAATACCCTTAAACGGTTATCCGTTAAAAATTTCGAATTTGCTGGCACAGCTTGAAGGCACATGCCTCGTTACCCGCCAAAGCGTTGAAACCGTGACAGCAGTAAAAAAATCAAAAAAAATACTTCGTCTGGCCTTCGAAAACTCTATGGCAGGAAAAGGCGCTTCCGTCGTGGAATTTGTATCCACATGCGCTTCAGGATGGAAACAATCTCCGGAAAATGCCAACAAATGGATGGAAGAAAACATGTTCCCCTTCTATCCGTTAGGCGATCTGAAAAACATTTGATTCCGAATTTATATACAGAACAATAAAATGACACACGAAATTATAATAGCCGGATTCGGCGGACAAGGGGTTCTTTCTATGGGAAAAATACTGGCATATTCAGGCTTAATGGAAGGAAAAGAGGTAAGCTGGATGCCATCCTACGGACCGGAACAACGCGGAGGAACGGCCAATGTCACCGTTATAATAAGTAATGAACGGATTAGCTCTCCTATCCTCAATGAATATGATATTGCTATTATTCTGAATCAACCTTCAATGGATAAGTTTGAGTCCAAAGTAAAGAAAGGAGGCATTCTCATTTATGATGATTACGGCATCCATAAGCCCATAAATCGTGATGACATTAACGTATACCGCATAAATGCCATGGATACGGCGACGGAACTGAACATGTCAAAAGCATTTAATATGATTGTACTGGGAGGTTTGTTGAAAATAACGCCGATCGTATCGCTTGAAAATGTGATGAAGGGGTTGAAAAAAACACTACCGGAGCGCCATTACAAATTGCTTCCTGCAAATGAAGAAGCAATTAAAAAAGGTATGGAAATTATTCGGAAAGTATAAAAACAAAGACGTGAAAAGGGGTTTGTATCTATTTTTCTTTTCCATGTTCTTTTCCGGAGCGCTTATGGCTCAATCCGGTAAAAAAGGACTTACCCCTAAACTAAGTACAGCTCCCGAAAATTTGCCGGACAGCCTGTTATATCAGACGGACAGTTCTAAAATAAGTACAAATCGTACGACTGCCTACAGGCTCACAGACAAACTTGGCGAAAGGTATATTGCGCCGATGGATACACAACGCCTGAACTTCTCCAATAGTACGTTAATAGAAGGGCGTGGATTAGCAATCAGTTATCCGGCCAATATTGGCTCTCCGGCACAAAGCCGGGTTTTTTCCGAACGGGAAGATGACAACGATTTCATCTTTGCCAATGGATACCAATATTATATAACGACGCCAACAAATGCGCTTTTCTATGATGTAAAAGAACCGTATACAGAGCTGACATACCTGCCCGGTCTTTTCGGGAACAAGCAAACCAGCGAAGAAAGGTTTAATGGAGTAATGAGCACAAACATCGGAAAAAAACTAAACATCGGAGCCGATTTCGATTATACCTACGTGCGCGGATCTTATGCATCCAACAGCAATAAGCTCCTGTATTACAGGATTTTTGAGAGCTACTTGTCTGACAGGTACGAAATGCATTCCTATTTCCGGAATTATAACTATTTAAATACGGAAAACGGAGGGCTTATTAATGACCGTTACATTACGCATCCGGACGATTTCAACGAAGGTAATAAACGACCGATAGATGATACTAAATCGTTTCCTACAAGATATACCGATACCTGGAATCGTCTTAAAGGACAACAGTTCTTTCTTACTCACAGATATAATTTAGGTTTCTACCGCGAATTAACCGCACAGGAAAAAACGGAAGAGGAGAAAAGGAAAGAAGAAATGAAAAAAAAGAAAGAAAAACAACAACTTGAAACCGCTACAAATAAACTTTCCGATAAAAGGACAGATAATAACATGCAACAGACCGGTTTACCTGACGCGTTATCCGGAGATTCCAATGAAAATACCGAAGAGGAAGAAGATATTGACGCCGTATTTGTTCCTGTTTCAAGTATAATAAATACATTTGAGTACGAAAAAAACAGCCGGCGCTTTATCTCCTATTCAAACGGAATAGACTCTTGTTATGATCATATATATACCCCCATAGATTCTGCATTAAACGATTATACCGAAACATGGAATATAAAAGGCGCGCTCGGATTATCTTTGCGTGAAGGATTTCAGGACTGGGCAAAATTCGGATTGACCGCCTATATTCATCTCGAAAAACGCAGATTTACCCTCCCGAAAGACTCTGCCCGCTCTACTATAAAGTATGACGAGTTTTCCACCTATCTCGGAGCAGAACTATCAAAACAACAAGGCCAATTATTAACTTATAACGCAAGGGGGGAATTTTGTCTTGCAGGCAGCGATATCGGAGAGTTTCGCGCGGAAGGAGCTCTGAAAACCCAATTTCGTTTAATGGGAAAAGACGCCTCCATAAAAGCGACAGGTTATATCCGGAATCTCACGCCGACATTTTACATGCGTCACCACCATTCGCGTTATTTCTGGTGGGACAATTCTTTTAAAAATACGCAAAGAGTTTACGCCGGCGGTGAAATAGATATACGACAAACGCAAACCAGGATGACTGCCGGAGTAGAGAGTATTCAAAATTTTATTTACTTCGGAGAAATGAGTACGCCTGAACAATACGGAAGTAATCTTCAGGTCGTCAGCGCCCGCATAAAACAGGATTTCAGATACAAAGGTTTCGGTTGGGAAAACGAAATTGCTTATCAACTGAGCAGTGAGAAAAGCGTGTTGCCTCTCCCGCAGATATCTGCATATACCAATATATATATAGACTTTACTTATGCCAAAGTACTCCATATACAACTGGGAGCCGATGCTCATTATTTTACATCCTATTATGCTCCGTATTACGAACCTGCAACACAACAATTTGAAAATCAGAATGAAAAGAAAACAGGAAACTATCCGATCATAAACGCGTATGCAAACTTAAAACTCAAGCAGGCCAGATTCTTTATTTCTGCCTACAACCTGGGATCATTGTTTATTCTCCCGCCTGATTATTTTTCTCTTTACCACTATCCTCTGAACCCGATGAAAATAAAACTCGGTATCTCCGTTTATTTCAATAATTGATTACAGACTATCATTGACAGTGAAATCAAAATCAAAAAAAAATCTTATTTTATACATAGTTATTCTGCTGGTTGCGCTGATTACGATGTCTATCTTGTACGGAAGCGTCAGGCATACGACACGCGACTATAGTGAAATTCGTTCAGAAGGTACATTGCGGATTGTAACGGAATATAATCAATCAGGATACTTTGTTTTGGGAGACACAATCGGAGGTTTTCAATATGAACTGTGTCAGGCAATCTCCAAGATATCAGGACTTGAAGTTCAGATATTTCTTGAAATGTCGCTGTCTGAAAGTTTCATGGGATTAAAAAAACAAGAATATGATATAATTGCCTGTAATATTCCTGTCACATCCGAAATAAAAGAAAATTATCTTTTCACGGATCCTGTCGTTTTTAACAAGCAGGTTCTAATTCAACGTACAACCGAAGCAAACGACTCCATTCCTCCGGTACGGAATCAACTGGAACTCGCACGGAAAACCTTATACATTCCGGCAAATTCACCGGCATTACTGCGTATACAAAATCTTCAGCATGAAATCGGCGACACCATCTATATTGTTGAAGAAAACCGTTACTCATCGGAACAACTGATTATTATGGTGGCCAAAGGAGATATTGACTATGCCGTATGCGACCTGCAAATAGCTACCATTGCAAAAAAGCAGTTTCCCGAAATAGATATCGATACGGATATCAGTTTTACGCAATTGCAGTCATGGGCTGTCCGGAAAGAGTCCGTTATTCTGTTAGACAGCCTCAACCGCTGGTTTCAGGAAATACATAACAATGGCGCATACAATGACATATACAAACGTTATTACAACGATCAAATCAGACAATGATCAGTGGAACCGCATTTTTTACTCACAAATCTTGTTTGTTAACAAAATAACCGCTATTTTTACCGTGTTTTTAATAGTAAAAAAATGCGATTTGATGAATTAAATCTTGAAGATTCCCTGTTGGATGGTCTCTATGCAATGAATTTTCAGGAAATGACTCCTGTTCAGGAGTTTTCAATCCCTCCCATTCTGGAAGGCAAAGATGTTATTGCCTGCGCCCAGACCGGAACAGGAAAAACGGCCGCTTATGTATTACCGGTAATAAACAAATTAAGTAAAGGAGGTTATCCGGATGATGCGATAAATGCCATAATCATGGCCCCTACGCGTGAACTTGCACAACAAATTGATCAACAGATCGAAGGTTTTTCCTATTATCTTCCCATTTCTGCGGTAGCAGTATACGGCGGTACTGACGGAATCGCCTATGCCCAACAGGAGCGCGGATTACAAATGGGTACCGATATTGTCATTGCAACTCCCGGACGATTTATTGCACACCTGAATCTGGGCGGCGTAGACCTGTCGCATGTATCTTTTTTTATACTGGACGAGGCCGACCGCATGCTTGACATGGGTTTTTATGATGATATCATTCAGATTTATAAAAAATTACCCAAAAACTGTCAGATTATTCTGTTTTCGGCTACAATGCCCCCTAAAATAAAGACATTGGCAGGAAATATCATGAAGAATCCGCAGGAAATCGAAATTGCCATATCGAAGCCCCCGGAAAGTATTATGCAAACGGCATATATATGTTATGAAGCCCAGAAAATACAAATCCTGGAAAAACACTTCAAAGAAGGTAACCCGAAGCGCGTAATTATCTTCTCATCGTCAAAGCAAAAAGTTAAAGATCTGGCGTCTGCACTGCTACGAATGCAAGTAAACGTTGCAGCCATGCACTCGGATCTGGAACAAGCTGTTCGCGAACAGGTCATGAGGGATTTTAAGAATGGTCGTATCGATATTCTGGTTGCAACCGACGTCGTTTCCCGCGGAATTGACATTAATGATATAAGCCTTGTTATAAACTACGATATACCAAAAGATTCCGAAGACTACGTTCATCGTATAGGACGTACGGCCCGCGGCGCTGATGGTAAAGGATTAGCGATAACGTTAGTCTCGGAAAATGAACAATATGAATTCAGAACAATAGAAAAGTTTCTTGGAAAAGATATCTATAAAATCCCTCTTGACCCTTCTCTCGGGGAAGCTCCGGCTTATGAACCGGAAAAGTATAAACGAAAATATATAAAACGTTATGATAAGGGGGGTAACAAATGGAAACAAAGAGAAAAAAGCCCATCTGAAAATCCGGGTAAAAAAAAGGAGAATACCAATCCCGGAAAGACAAATAAAAAGCGAAATAACCAAAACCAACAAAAGCAAAACAAACAGGAAAAATCCAAACACGGCGAATAATAGTCAATGCTACCGGGATTGATTACTTCAATCTGAATTATTGATCATTAATCACAAACTAATAACAAAAGATTTATGATTTGTTTTCCCAATGCAAAAATAAACTTAGGGCTTCATATAACCGGAAAACGCTTCGACGGATACCATACGATTGAAACCATTTTCTACCCGATACCTCTAAGAGACGCCCTTGAAGTCGTAAAAGGCGAGAAAACATCATTTACACAAACGGGAATAAAACCGGAGACTTCTCCGGAAGAAAATACTGTGATGAAAGCACATGCCCTGATGTCAAAAAAATACGGGGTACCACCCTTTCATATATACCTGCAAAAGGCGATTCCATCCGGCGCCGGATTAGGAGGAGGAAGTTCTGATGCAGCATTTATGCTGAAACTGATTAACGACCAATGCGAGTATCATATCCCGGAAAGTAAACTGGAAAAAATGGCTGCATCTATTGGAGCCGATTGCCCTTTTTTTATATGGAACACACCCGTAATAGCTACCGGGACCGGAAATATATTCAAACCTGCCGACATATCGTTAAAAGGCTATATTATTTATATTGTCAAGCCTCCCTTGGCCATATCCACGCAAGAAGCGTATTCGAACGTCAAATTGCAGAAACCGGAATTTTCGCTGGAAAAATTGTCGTCAATTCCCATTCCCGAATGGAAAAATTTCCTTAAAAATGATTTTGAGCCGGATATATTCAAAAGATATCCTGTAATAGGAAAAATTAAAAACCAACTATATTCAATGGGAGCAGAATACGCTTCCATGTCAGGTTCAGGTTCAGCTGTTTTCGGGTTATTCAAAAATACGATTTCCCCGGAATTTGCCGATTGCTTCGTATGGAAAGGAACGCTCGAATAAATGCATATAAACACAACGCATGGCTTCCTACAACAAAAAAAGAAGTAGAAGCCAGAGGATGGGATTATCTGGACGTAATTCTGTTCAGCGGCGATGCTTATGTAGACCACCCGTCATTTGGCGCGGCAGTTATAGGCCGGATACTTGAGGCGCAAGGCTTACGTATAGCAATTGTACCACAACCGGACTGGCGGGGAGACTTACGTGATTTCAAAAAACTGGGAATACCACGTATGTTTTTTGCAATTTCACCCGGCGCTATGGATTCGATGATTAATCATTATACCGCAAACAAACGTCTCCGCAGCGACGACGCTTATACCCCGGACAAACGGACAGGAATGCGTCCGGATTATCCCAGTATTGTATATGCTGATATACTAAAGAAATTATACCCTGATGTTCCGGTCATTTTAGGTGGAATAGAAGCTTCTTTACGTCGTCTGGCGCATTATGACTACTGGCAGGACAAACTGCGTCCGGGAATCCTTTCAGACAGTCCGGCTGATCTTTTGATATATGGTATGGGGGAAAAACCGATCATCGAATTAGTAAGGCTTCTTAAAAAAGGCGTACCTTTCAATACTATCGAAAATATTCCTCAGACTGCCTATATCAAGGACAATATAACAAATTCGCCGAACGATATCATCCTTTTTTCCTACGAGGAATGTCTGAAAGATAAACAAAAACAAGCAAAAAACTTCAGGATCATCGAAGAAGAGTCTAATAAATACATATCTTCCAGAATTATTCAAAAGACCGGCCATAAAACCATTGTGGTAAATCCGCCATATCCTGCCGCAACAACAGATGAAATCGACTCATGGTATGATCTGCCATATACGCGTTTGCCTCATCCAAAATACAATGACAAGGTCATCCCGGCATTTGAAATGATAAAATTCTCGGTGACAATTCACAGAGGATGCTTCGGCGGATGCGCCTTTTGTACGATCTCGGCGCACCAGGGAAAACAAATCATATCACGCAGTCAGGGATCTATCGTCAAGGAAATTGAGAAGATAAAACAAATGCCTGATTTCAAAGGGTATATAAGCGATCTGGGAGGACCTTCCGCAAATATGTACAAAATGAAGGGTAAAGACGAAGCAATCTGCAGGAGATGCAAAAAGCCTTCGTGTATATATCCAAATATATGTAATAATATATCAACAGACCATACTCCTCTTTTGGAATTATATCGTAATACGACGAAAATTTCGGGAATAAAAAAAATATTCATAGGAAGCGGCGTTCGTTACGATTTGTTACTATATAAGAGTAACGATGAAGTTATTAACAATGCGTCTCGTCAATATGCAGAAACCCTTATAAAGGAGCATGTATCAGGAAGATTAAAGGTAGCGCCGGAACACACAGAAAAAAAAGTCTTGCAGATTATGCGTAAACCTCCTTTTGAAGTATTTGAAAAGTTTAAAACTATATTTGATAATATCAATACCGGACACCATCTGAAAGAACAATTAATTCCCTATTTTATATCAAGCCATCCGGGCTGTACTGAAATTGACATGGCAGAATTGGCCATCAAGACAAAAAAAATGAACTTTCATCTGGAACAGGTTCAGGATTTTACTCCAACACCTATGACATTGGCCACTGAAATATATTATACCGGATTTCATCCGTATACTTTGGAAAAAATCCAATGCGCAAGAACAAAATCCGAAAAGCTTTCTCAACGTCAGTTTTTCTTTTGGTATCTTGCTGAATACCGCCCTAAAATAACGCATTTTTTGCAGAAAATAAAACGCAATGACCTAATCTGCAAACTTTTAAAAAATAATTCTACATCAGACAGAAAATGACAGGAAAATAAAAGTTACAATTATCATCTGATATGCCTGTAACATAATCTGATTGTATCAAGAGCGGATTCTGCCGGACAGAATAACTCTTCCTTATTCACAATACTTTTCGCAAACAGTTCATCTTCTATCGTATATCCGTCATTAGCATCTGCTAATGGCATAACCTCGACCGTCGTATCATCCGCTACGATCATTTCACGTCCGTTTGCCGACGACCAAAAAACAGAGGCTTTATCAAATGAGGCTTTGAATCCCGCATCAAAAGGAAACCGGCTATGAAAAGTCAATCCGCCCTCCACTTTAACATTTATGTCATTATCAGTATAGCGCCAAAATGCCGAAACATAGTCATGATTACTTAATACCCCCGGAATACATTTCGAATCAATCGTATCAGGTATACCTAACATATATTGCAGAAAGTCAATATCATGAATAACCAAATCAAACAAAGCCCCGCCGGACGAACCAAACTCATTGCGGCGCTTCTTCCATTCGCCCCAATCGGGCGCTCCGGAAAAACGCGTCATGGAAATAAAATTCAATTTCCCATAAACGCCGCTTTTATACAAATCATACAATTTAGCGTATGCAGGCATAAAACGCACAACATGTCCAACCGAAAGTCTGAGGTTTCTTTTCCGGGCCTCAGCAAGCAGCGATTCGCCTTCTCTTACATCAAGAATAAATGGTTTTTCTATAAAAACATGAAGCCCATGTTGCAATGATTTCATTGCAGCATCATAATGAGATAAAGTATGGACGCATACAAATACCAGATCTAAAGATTCGTGTTGTAAACAATCATCAAGTTGACTGTATTTTTTTACTCTCGCAAGAATTTCTTCCGGAATTCCGCCAGTATCAATATTCCCGGAAACCTGATGAAGCATTCCGGCCTGATTATCCACAATCGCGGACAATTCCATTAATTTACTCTCTATTATACGCTTTGCATGGGTTTTCCCCATAAAACCAAATCCGATAACAGCCACGCGTAATTTTTTCATAGAGTACACATATTTTTAATTTAAGATAATCAATACTTATCTCCGGAAATCTTTCACGCGTTACAACAAATTTGCCGCCAGTTCTGAAAGTTCGCTACGTTCCCCTTTAACGAGATTGACATGAGCAAAAATTTTCTGTCCTTTCATCTTATCTACCATATATGCAAGTCCGTTGCTTTGCATGTCAAGGTAAGGAGAATCTATCTGCTGAATATCACCGGTAAATATCATCTTTGTTCCCTCGCCGGTACGCGTTATTATTGTTTTTATTTCGTGAGGAGTCAGGTTTTGCGCTTCATCGACAATACAGATTGTTTCAGCGAGGCTACGTCCACGTATAAAAGCCAAAGCCTCAATAACAAGTTGATTGTTTTTCTGCATTTCATCAATATTACGAGCTTCCGGACTACCTGCCGGAAACTGACTCTTTATTACATTCAGGTTATCAAAAAGAGGCTGCATATAAGGTCCGATTTTTTCTTTTTCCGTTCCCGGCAAAAACCCAATATCTTTATTTGCCAAAGCCACAATCGGACGGGCCAGTAATATTTGTTTATAAAGCTTGGATTGCTTCAGTGCGGAAGCCAAAGCCAGCAACGTCTTACCGGTACCGGCTTTTCCTGTGATACCGACAAGTTTTATCTCAGGATCATTAAGCGCTTCAAATGCAAATTTCTGTTCTGTATTTCTGGCCTGAATACCATAATTCGGAGTTCCTTTTTCCACTTTTCGAATTGTTTCGGTAAACGGATTGTAACGTACTAACGCGCTGTTTTGCTCGCTTTCCAAAATAAAACAATCATTTGCAAATAATTCAATCTGAGGATACTTACTACGGAATTCTTCTATGGAAAGTCCTTCCGGATTAGTATAAATCTGATCAATCAACGCTCCGTCAATTCCGGTATAAACTTCCTGAGCTCTCTCAAAAATATTGACATTCTGCACCTTGTCTTTATTATAATCCTCAACCATGATACCAAGAGAGCGCGCTTTCATACGCATGTTGATATCTTTTGTCACAAGAATCGTCGTCATACCGGGATGCATCTCGGATACCGTCATCACACAGGAAAGAATGCGGTGGTCCGGTATACGTTCAGGAAAAGACGCCGCCACTTTCTTATGGTATTCGGAACCGGCTACAACAAAAAGCGTACCTTTACCCTCTCCTAATGATGCGCCTTTAAGATAAAAATCATCAGACGTCAAAACATCAAGCTCACGCACAAACTCACGCGCATTATAATTAATCTGCTCGCTTCCTTTTTTAAACTTGTCCAATTCAACAAGGGCAGTAATAGGAATATAAACATCGTTTTCCTGAAAATTTGACAAACAGTCAAAATCGTGTAACATCACATTTGTATCAAGCACAAAATTCTTTTTCATACTCATTTTTCTATTTTTAATTAAACATTACGCTGTACTTACAGGGTAAAGAAACACTTTTTTTTTGACATTACCATGAACTACCAAAAAAAATATACTCAAAACAGAAAAAAAGTTTTTCAATCGTTAAAAATAATCTCTGAAAATATTAAAAGTTTCCTGATTTATTCAATATTCTACGCATTTTTATCTTTTTAAGTTTTTTTTGCGAATGCTAATATAAATAAATGCAGTCATTTTGCAATAATTCTTTAGAATGCCTATACATTTCCATGAGAAGAATGATATAAAGGGGACTTTTAAGATAAAAAGCCCGGCACGTCATCATGTCGGGTTTTGTTTTGTTTTGTTTGGGAAATAAAAAAAACGCCCATTGCCGGATGCTTTCATGTATACATTATTTAAATTTTAACACTAAGGTAACATAGAAATGCGAAGCATTCACTTATTCCTTTAATAATTATCACTCGTTAGTAACTCACAGCATGTTCATAACTCATTGGCGTTAGCCGTTTTTTTTAACGCTTCGCTAAAAGACCGTTGGTTTTTAACGCTTCGCTAAAAGACCGTCGGTTTTTAACGCTTCGCTAAAAGACCGTCGGTTCATGTTCGTTTCATGTATATTCTCGCGTACTAATTTTGTAAATCATTGAGGATCAGTATTTATTGCGGAAGGAGGGGGATTCGAACCCCCGGTACGGTAACCCGTACGACAGTTTAGCAAACTGTTGGTTTCAGCCACTCACCCATCCTTCCAAATGATTTGAACTGAACTAATCCTCAAAAGCGGTTGCAAAGATATAGATTATTTTCAAATATCCAAAAAAATTAATCAAATACTTCTTTTGCTTTATTTCAAAATATCATTACATTTGCCTGATTTTTCAAAAAACTATAATAATAAAGATTATATAATATATATGTACAGAACAAAAACTTGTGGCGAGTTACGTCTGAAAGATGAAGGACGCACAGTTGTTTTAGCCGGATGGGTACAAAAAATACGTAACATGGGGGGGATGACATTTGTTGATATACGCGACCGCTATGGGATAACACAGTTGGTTTTCAGTGAAGATATCAATGCGTCTCTATGCGAACAGGCAAATAAACTGGGACGCGAGTTTGTTATTCAGGCGACAGGTACAGTGAAAGAACGTTCCGGTAAGAACATTCATATGATGACCGGCGAGATTGAGGTTATCGCTTCGGAACTAAAGATTCTGAACGCAGCCGTTACTCCTCCTTTTACAATTGAAGACGAAAGTGATGGAGGCGATGATATTCGTATGAAATACCGTTATCTTGACCTGCGCCGCAATATTGTACGTAAAAACCTGGAAGTGAGGCACCGGATGGCATTTGAAACGCGCCGTTATCTGGATGAATCAAGATTTCTGGAGGTAGAAACACCCGTACTTGTAAATTCAACGCCCGAAGGCGCACGCGACTTCGTCGTCCCTTCACGCATGAATCCGGGACAATTTTATGCCCTGCCACAATCGCCACAGACGCAGAAACAATTATTAATGGTTTCCGGTTTCGACCGTTATTTCCAGATTGTCAAATGCTTCCGTGACGAAGACCTGCGGGCGGACCGTCAGCCTGAATTTACGCAAATCGATTGCGAGATGTCGTTTGTGGAACAAGAAGATATATTACAGACATTTGAAGGTTTAATCAAACATCTCTTTAACTCGATACATAATATCACGTTCGGTAAAGAATTTCCGCGTATGACATGGCATGACGCTATGAAATACTACGGATCAGATAAACCGGATACCCGTTTCGGAATGAAACTTGTCGAATTGATGGATATTATGAAAGACTCCGGATTTCCCGTATTTGATACTGCGGAATATATCGGCGGTATATGTGCGGAAGGTGCAGCTGTCTATACGCGTAAGCAACTGGACGCCCTCGCCGATTTTGTAAAAAGGCCTCAGATTGGAGCCAAAGGACTTGTATATGCGCGTGTTGAAGCTGATGGAAGCGTAAAATCAAGCGTAGATAAATTTTATTCGCAGGAAACGCTTCAAATGTTGAAAGCGGCATTTGAAGCACAGACCGGGGACCTGATACTTATACTTTCGGGCGATAACGCGAACAAAACGCGTAAACAACTGAATGAATTACGTCTTGAAATGGGAAACCAGCTAGGATTACGCAACAAAGAAACATTTGCATGCCTTTGGGTACTGGACTTTCCATTATTGGAATGGGATGAAGAAACCCAACGTTATTATGCGATGCATCATCCGTTCACTTCGCCCAAACCGGAAGATATACCTTTACTGGAAAGTAATCCCGGCGAGGTTCGCGCCAATGCTTACGATATGGTAATTAATGGCGTGGAAGTCGGAGGAGGCTCTATCCGTATATACGACTGTCAACTGCAAAACCGCATGTTCAAATTACTTGGTTTTACGGAAGAAAAGGCCCAAGCGCAATTCGGATTTCTTATGAATGCATTCAAATACGGAGCTCCTCCTCATGGCGGCATTGCTTTTGGTCTGGACAGACTGGTTTCATTATTTACCGGACTTGATTCCATTCGTGATTGTATTGCATTCCCGAAAAATAATTCCGGACGCGACGTGATGCTTGACGCGCCATCCGTACTTGATGAAATGCAACTTAAAGAGCTTAATATTAAAGTTGATACAGAAAATCAGAATTGATTTCCCCCATGATTAGAATTAAAGATATACTGAATGAAATAGAACGCCATGCGCCGTTAAGTATCCAGGAAGATTTTGACAATGCAGGCATTCAAATCGGCGACGTAAATCAGCAAGCTACCGGAGCGCTTCTTTGCCTCGATGTTACGGAAGAAATTGTCGATGAAGCTATCGATGCGGGATTCAACCTTATCATATCACATCATCCGCTGGCATTCAAACCTTTCAAATCTATTACAGGGAAAAATTATATTGAGCGTTGCATGATAAAAGCATGCAAAAACGATATTGTTATCTATGCCGCTCATACAAACATAGATAATGCCATTGGAGGAGTAAATTACAAGCTGGCGGAAATGTTCGGACTGGAAGAAATTCGTATATTAAGTCCTCAGAAAAACAACCTGATAAAGCTGGTTACATTTGTTCCGGAAGATTCTGCGGAAACTCTTCGAAAAGCTTTATTTAAGGCAGGAGCAGGACACATTGGAAATTACAGTTCATGCAGCTTCAATGCAGAAGGAAACGGCACGTTCTTAGCGATGGGAAACAGCCATCCGTATCGGGGAGAAATCGGAGAACTGCATACTGAAAAAGAGATTCGCATAGAAACAGTCTTTCCTGCGTATCTGAAATCTTCCGTTATCAGTTCTCTGTTGTCTGTGCATCCTTACGAAGAACCGGCATTTGATCTGTATAAACTGGAAAATGCATGGAAGCAGGCTGGAAGCGGTATCATCGGAAACCTCCCGGAATGGGAAGACGAATTGATTTTTCTTCAACGTATAAAAGATGTTTTGAATGTTGATTGTCTGAAACATTCATCACTTACAGGACGCAAATTACGCACAGTAGCTATTTGTGGCGGTAGCGGAGCTTTTCTCATCAATGAGGCGATTGCAGCCGGCGCCGATATACTCATTACAGGCGAAGCTAAATACAACGACTTCTACGATGTCGAAAATAAAATTCTACTTGCAGTAATAGGACATTATGAAAGCGAAATTTGCACAAAAGACATATTCTTTCATATTATATCAAAAAAATTTCCTACCTTTGCGGTTCAAAATTCAATAGTAAATTCAAACCCTATTAAATATTTATAAGCATGGCAAAAAAGACTGAAGCCAAAGCAGATAAGAATGAGGCTGTAAAGGACGTTAGTCCTAAAGAATCAAACAAACAAGATGTTGCTGAAAATAAAGCAGAAGAATCAACAAAGAAGACTGTTTCCAGAAGAGCTGCCGCTGATAAAAAAGATATTAAAGAGACGACCCTTGCAGAAGAAATGTCTGTAAATGTTGCTTCTTTGAAAAATAAAGATGTTAAAAATTTTACCGTTGAAGAAAAATTATTTATGCTGTATAAACTTCAGACAGTCGTTTCGGAAATTGATAAAATAAAAACCTTACGTGGCGAACTTCCGTTGGAAGTTCAGGATCTAGAGGACGAAATTGTCGGGCTGAAAACGCGCCTGGACAAATATCAGGCAGAAATACAGGAACTGGACGGAAATGTTTCGGCACAGAAAAATAAAATATCCGAATCAAAATTGCTTGTTGAAAAATATAAGGGACAATTAGATCAGGTGCGTAATAACCGCGAATTTGACAATCTCTCCAAAGAAGTCGAATTTCAGGAACTTGAAGTTGAATTCTCCGAAAAGAAAATTAAAGAATTCAATGCTGCAATAAAACAGAAGAAAGAAAGCATTTCCGGCAGCAAAGAAATTATTGACGGACGTAAAATCGATCTGGAGCAAAAGAAAAAAGAACTTCAGGAAATTGTAGCTGAAACACGTCAGGAAGAAGATAAACTGCGCGAAAAGGCCAAAGCAATAGAAGAAAAAATCGAACCGCGCCTGTTGAACGCATTCAAGCGTATTCGTAAAGGCGCCCGCAATGGTTTGGCTGTCGTTAATATCGAACGTGACGCCTGTGGCGGTTGCTTTAACAAAATCCCGCCTCAGAAACAGCTGGATATCAAACTTCATAAGAAAATCATCGTTTGCGAATATTGTGGGCGTATCATGATTGATCCGGAACTTGCAAACGCAAAAGAAGTCTAATTTCCCCAGTAAAGGATTGATACGCAAAATACTGACATATATTGAGTCAAATCGCCTGCTGACCTTTGAACAACCTGTTATTGTGGGTTTCAGCGGCGGAGGAGATTCCGTCTCATTATTGTATATACTCAATAGTTTAGGATACAAATGTATCGCAGCACATTGCAATTTTCATCTTCGTGAAGAAGAATCCGATCGCGATGAAAACTTTTGTCGGAAATTTACGGAAGAGTATCATATAATATTCGAAAAAAACAGCTTCGACGCTAAATCGTATGCAACGGAAAAACGTATTTCTATTGAAATGGCAGCACGTGATTTGCGTTACCGCTGGTTTGAATTAATACGTAAAAAATACAATGCACAGGCAATCGCAGTTGCACATCACCGCGACGATAGCAATGAAACAATGCTCCTGAACATGATTCGGGGATCCGGAATTCGAGGATTATCCGGCATACGTCCTAAAAACGGATACATCATACGCCCCCTGCTCTCTGTTGATAGAAAAGATCTGGCGGAATATTTAAAATCGCAACATTTGTCATATATCACAGATAGCTCCAATCTATCAGACGAATATATACGCAATTTTATCCGCTTACGCCTGTTACCTTTAATGGAAAAAATAAACCCATCTGTCGGAACGGCGCTTGCGCGTACGGCGGAACACCTTGCCGATGCAGAAAGGATATATGCGCAAGCGATAGAAAATGCAAAAAAATCATTCATGAAAAAAACGGATGACCATGAATTTTGTATATCGATAAACGATATAATACGCCAACAGGCTCCTAAAACCATACTGTATGAACTACTTTGGCCGTATGGTTTTACGCGTCAACTATCAGAAAGGGTTTTTCATGCATTGACCGGCGAATCCGGAAAAATATTTAACGCGCCGGATTCTGACTTTAAATTATTGAAAGACAGGGATTATTTAATCATATATAAACAGTCGGATAAAGCTCCGGAATTGTATAAAATAGAAGAAAACAATAACAACTATGACGACTTGCCAATTAATATGTCTATTCATAAAGTCAAAGTAGATAATTCTTTTGAGATAAACAGATCTCCATATACGGCGACATTTGACTGTGACAAAATAAAATTTCCTCTTTCATTGCGAAAATGGAAATCGGGCGACTGGTTTATTCCGTTTGGAATGGAAGGACGTAAAAAGTTAAGCGACTACTTTTCCGATCATAAATTCAGTATCCCGAAAAAAAATAAAACCTGGTTATTGTGCTGCGGAGAAGATATTATCTGGATTGTAGGTGAACGTACTGATAACCGTTTTCGAATTAATAATAATACAAAATATGCCCTTATCATAAATTTTTTTCCGGAAAAATTGCAATAAATAAAATTAATCTCTACCTTTGCACAGTTTTTATTTCATAAACAGCGAACATAAATTCGACGCCAATAATTCCATAAACATATTATTGCCACTTTTACAAAAGAAAAAAAACGTGTATTTATATACACCTGTAAATCAATAAATTTATTATTCAAAAAATATTTTATTAGTAACTTAATATGCAAAAATACAACATTCTTGAATTAAACGAGAAACAACTATCCGAATTACAGGATATTGCAGAAACGCTAGGCATTAAAAAAGCAAAATCCTTGCAAAAAGAAGAACTGGTATACAGAATTCTCGATGAGCAGGCCATTTCATGGGCCGGCATGCAGGTTGAAAAAGAAGCCCGCAAGAAAGAAAAAAGAGCGCAAAGGGAAAACGAACAACAAAATAAGAATAATCAAAAATCTTCGCCATCCCAAAAGCAGGATGATAACTTAGGAAATGCTAAAAAAAATGCGCGAAGAGGACGCCCGCCTAAAATTAAAAACGAACAAAATAAGGAGGCTGCATCAACTACTACGCCCGAACAAACAGGCGATACTCCTAAAAATAAAAGAGGGCGCCCTAGAAAAGACAAGACAATCACAGTTCAACAACCACAACAAAAAGAACAAAAACCTCTGAAAGTTCAGCCTGGAGATTCTACTAAAGAAAAAGAAACGCCTGTTAAATCGGTATTGATCCACGAAGCTGCGCCGGAACAAAAAAATAATAATAAAAAAACAAGCGATTCGCCTAAAATACGCGAAGAACAAAAAATTGTAAAGGATAACGAAAAGCAACATAAACCGCAACAGGTATATCCTAATCCTAAACGTATTATATTCAGGCATAACAGCGATACTAATTCTATGTTAGATCAAGTTATACCGATACAATCCAATGTGGAAAATAAGCAACAGGCGCAAACTTCCGGTCCCAGTGTCGCTGAAACCGGTAATAATCAAAAACCTGTTCACGTTCAGAATCAACACCAGAACCAGAATCGTCCTGTAAAACAACAATTTAATAACAACAATCAAAATATGAATCAGCGTCAACTCCCTCCAATGCAGGTAGAAGCTGAAAAGATATTTGATTTTGACGGGATTCTGACCGGATCCGGCGTTTTGGAAATAATACAGGATGGATACGGATTTTTACGTTCCTCCGATTACAATTACCTGTCTTCTCCGGACGATATTTATGTTTCACAATCACAGGTGAAGTTGTTTGGACTTAAAACCGGCGATCTTGTAGAAGGCCCTATCAGACCGCCCAAAGAAGGAGAAAAATATTTCCCGCTCGTTAAGGTCGATAAAATAAATGGATGTTTGCCGGAAGAAGTTCGCGACCGAGTACCATTTGACCACCTGACTCCGCTTTTTCCCGATGAAAAATTCAAACTTACGGAGAAAAGATCTCACAAAGTATATGATCAGATATCGGTACGCGTCGTTGATTTATTCTCTCCTATCGGGAAAGGACAACGAGGACTTATCGTTGCTCAGCCGAAAACCGGAAAAACAATGCTGCTGAAAGATATAGCCAATGCTATTGCAGTTAATCATCCGGAAGTATATATGATCATTCTGCTTATCGATGAGCGTCCGGAAGAAGTTACGGATATGGCGCGTAGCGTAGATGCGGAAGTTATCGCTTCTACATTTGACGAACCGGCGGAACGCCATGTGAAAATTGCAGATATTGTATTAAACAAAGCTAAACGTATGGTAGAATGCGGGCACGATGTTGTAATTCTTCTTGACTCCATCACACGTCTTGCACGCGCATATAATACCGTTCAGCCTGCATCAGGAAAAGTCCTTTCCGGCGGCGTTGACGCCAATGCATTACAAAAGCCGAAACGTTTCTTCGGAGCTGCGCGTAATATTGAAAACGGCGGAAGCCTGACAATATTAGCGACTGCGTTGACGGAAACGGGCTCTAAAATGGACGATGTTATCTTCGAGGAGTTTAAAGGTACGGGAAACATGGAGCTGCAGCTCGATCGTAAGCTATCCAACAAACGAATATACCCTGCTGTTGATATCATCGCATCAAGTACAAGACGCGATGATCTTTTACAGGATGAGGCCACCATCAACCGCATGTGGGTGCTTCGTAAATACTTGTCGGATATGAATTCGATCGAAGCGATGGAGTTTGTTAAGAAACATATGATAAATACGGTCGATAACATGGAGTTCCTTGCGTCCATGAACGGATAAAAAAATGTTAATTATGCTTCTTTACGCTGTTTATCAAGTGTCTCCTTGAAATAATCGTATGACTGAACAGGGGGATTTTTAGAGGAAAGGTCAAGAGGGGGAGCGACAAGGGTATGCCTGTAATCTCAGACTTTTTTATCTTATCATGGGGATTTCAGCCAGTCGGGTATCAGGGAAATGCCGGGACAGGTATTTGATGATGAACCGTTTTGCGTCATCGCTAATGGTTTGGTCCGGCGTTTCGGGATATTGGTTATAGGCTACCATGTACAGGTTAAGATTTCTTCGGGCAATCGCCTCGAGACTGAGTAGGGTGTGGTTGATACTGCCTAATCTGCCGGACGTAACCAGAATGACCGGATAATTTTTCTCTTTGATATAATCAATCGTCAGGAAATCTTCTGTCAGCGGCGCCATTAATCCGCCGGCTCCTTCCAGAAGAACGGCGTCATAGCGATCACCCAGTATCCGGGTGGCATTTTCAATCTTATCAAAATCGATGGGGCGGTTCTCCAGACGGGACGCCAGATGCGGCGAGGCCGGATAGGCGAATATCTCAGGCATAGTGAGCCTGGCCATATCTTCTTCCGTATAACTTATTCCCATCAATTTCCGGTGAAGATTTATATCTTCCGAATATCCACTGTTTCCGGTCTGTACCAACTTCTGTGTGATCGTACATAAACCCTGTTCATTCCATTGCCTGGCCAGATAACCGGTTGCATAACTCTTTCCTGCATCTGTATCAATGCCTGTTACAAAATATATGTTTTGTTTCATTGTAGATGATTTTACTGTTAATCACTTTTCTTTTGTGCAATGATATAAATAGGGTGATAAGTCAGGATTACCTCTTCTTTATCATTATACAACATACGGTATTTATCGCAAAACCGGATCAGATGATCCCGTGTCCATTGTTGTTGCCCGATCCCGGTTACTCCGGTGCGTTTCAGGTGATAAAGAATCTCTTTCGGATTCTTGAATCGTTTCAGGATTTTTTCTTCGGAGACGTGCAGCAGATGATACCGAGCGGACAATTTATTTTTCAGTTCTTCCGGTGAAAGATAAGAAAGTCTCTGACCGGTCAGGGAAGAAACTTCTCTGATATTATCGTTCCCAAAAGTACTGAAGGCCAGTAATCCTTCCGCCGTCAGTAACCGGTGTATCCGCAGGAAAAAGGCGCCCGGGTCTTTGAACCACTGAATAGTAGAACAGGAAGCTACCAGATTATATTTTTCATGAAAAGGACAGGTTTCCGCATCACCGGATTTGAAAAGTACACGGTCATTTATGATATCTTTCAATTGTTCATGCATTTCGGGACAAATGTCATTGAGCAGCATCTGTTCGGGTTTTAACCGATTGATCAGGATACGTGAAAAAATACCGGTTCCGCAACCGATTTCAAGAATCTTACGGCAGTGTCCGAGATTGATATGGGATGTAAGCAAAGAAGCCATTTTGACGGCAATTTGTCGTTGTACGGTTGCTTCTTCTTCATAACTTGCCGAAGCTTTTGCAAACCGGCGTATAATCAGTTCTTTATCCATGAATCTTTTTTTTGAATAATTCTTCCCAGCATGTGTGCGGATAATGTTCACATGCTATCATCGTGATGTTTTTCCCTTCCCAAGCCTTTTGTTGATTGACCGGAAGAAAGATTTTATCCTGTAATCCGATATATACCTTATCCCATCTAAAATCAGATTTATAAACTTCCCGGGAACGTTTGCCAATCTGCCGGAGTTCCTCATGCAAATCTTCCATTGTTCGCCGAGGAGCATGTTCCATAAAATGATTCAAAGCATCTTCCGAACCGCACATTCTTCGCCGGAATTTCTGCAATGTTCTTTCATTCAATCCTTCCAGCGTTCCCTGAAAAATAACTTCGGCTATACCTCGTTCATTATCTATCGGCCAGGGGGTTCCATTAATGGCAATACTTTCCGAAAGCGGCAGATGACGACCGGATAAAACCCGGGAAGCTACCCATACGCCCATCGACCAGGCGACAACCCGGATATGCTTATAAGGCGTTAGTAACGACATGTCAAACGAGAGTGAGCTGTAATCATAGCAGATCATACAGTCTCTATCTTTCGGCAAATGTTTCATAAATGGGCGCTCATCCATACCCCAACCGGCAAAAAAGAGAAGTAGTTGCGGAATCTCGTCATTCATTTTTTCTGTAGCATTTATTCTCTTGATAATCATAACAAAGCGATCAGGTTTTCTATTTCTTCCGCACAAATAGCCGCTGTCAAGGAGATACGGATGCGCGAGGAGCCTTCAGGTACTGTTGGCGGACGTACGGGAAGCATATAGAAGCCTTTCTGCTGCATCTGTTCTGCTTTCTGTACCGTTTCGCGACTGCCGCCGATCATCATCGGAATGATATGACTGGTAGAAGGACATACATATCCTTTGGCAATTAGTTGTTCCCGCAGACGGTTACTGATTTTTTCGAGGTATTCACGTTTGTCTGTAAGGCAGACTGATCGTTCCAGCACGAAACGCGTCCACATCAGATTAACAGGAGGAAGCGCGGTTGTAAAGATCAGTGTCCGCATTTTATTTATCAGATATTCGCGTATTACTTTTCTGCAAATGATATATCCGCCAACAGAAGCCAGCGCCTTGCCAAATGTTCCGGTCAGGAAATCAATATCGGTCATACAACCCTGTTCTTCTGCGCATCCGAGGCCCTTAGCCCCTCTTACGCCGATGGCATGCGCTTCGTCGACATACAGCATTATATTGGGATATAATTTCTTAAGAGTAACCAGTTTACGAAGATCGACCTCATCGCCGTCCATACTGAATATGCTTTCCGTTACAATGATGATTCGTTCATATTCCGCATGATTTTTGCGAAGTAAAGCCTCCAACTGTTCGTAATCATTATGCTTGTAACGGCCAAACTTTGCAGTTGACAGACGAATTCCGTCAATCAGACTGGCATGGACCAGTTTGTCTGCCAGTATAAGGGTTTTACTGTCGCTGACAGCAGGCAGAATCCCTGTATTCATATGATAACCGCTGTTAAATACCAGGCAACTTTCCGATTCAAACAGTCGGCAAAGCAATTCTTCCAGCTCCCTGTTTGCCGTAAAGTTCCCTGTCAATAGACGGGAAGATGAGGAAGAAGGGAGGAAGTTGTCCGGAGTCAGATTCTCCAGAAATGCTTTTCTCAGGGATAAGTTGGACGCTAGTCCCAGATAATCGTTTGACGAGAGGTTTAGCATTTGTTTATCTTGCCGGATGACCTTTCTTCCCTGATGAATAATATCCGGCAAATTGCGCCGGTTACTTTTCTCTTCCAGCAATAGTAATTCTTTCCGGTATAATTGTAATAAGCCCTGTCCCATTATTTTATTTCATTTCGTATACTATTTTAACTAATGCGCGATTCAACATAGTTAATTGCTCCGGTTCAATGATAAAGGGCGGCGTAATATACGCCAATCGTCCAAATGGTCGTACCCATACTCCTTCTTCCACAAACCGGCGCTGCATGAAAGCCACATCCACGGGATTATTCATTTCAATCGCCCCGATCGCTCCCAATACGCGTACCTCTTTTACCTGTGGAAATCCGGACGCCGGTTCCAGTTCCTTTTTTAGTTGCATCTCTATCTTTTTCACCTTTTGTTCCCAACCGTACGAAAGCAATAATTCGATTGAAGCGTGGGCTATTGCACAGGCTAACGGATTTCCCATAAACGTAGGACCATGCATAAATACGCCCGGTTTGCTGCCGGATATGGTATCTGCAACCTTATCATTCGTTAGTACGGCAGACAACGTCATATATCCGCCGGTCAGGGCCTTACCGATACACATAATATCCGGTTCTATTCCGGCATGTTCGCAGGCAAACAGTTTTCCGGTACGTCCGAATCCTGTCGCTATTTCGTCCAGAATCAGCAGGAGATCATGTTTTTTACATAAGTTCGCTACCTGTCTCAGATATTCCGGATGATAGAAGCGCATTCCGCCGGCTCCTTGTACAATTGGTTCCAGAATCACGGCTGCAAGTTCTTCTTTGTGTAATTCAATCATATCTTTCATTGGTAGAATATCTTTTTCATCCCATGTATCATAAAAACCGACGGAAGGGGCCGGAACAAAGTAACGCACCGGCAGTGAAGAACCGAAAATACTGTGCATACCTGTTACCGGGTCGCAGACCGACATGGCATTCCAGGTATCTCCGTGATAACCGGAGCGGATCGTTACAAAATTGGTCTTTTCCTTTTTTTCCCGGGCGAACCAATATTGTACTGCCAATTTCAACGCTACTTCAACGGCAACAGAACCGGAATCCGCATAGAATATTTTTTGCAGGGAAGGAGGCGTGATCTCCAGTAATAACTTTCCTAACCGGATAGCCGGATCGTGGGTCAGTCCTCCGAACATAACATGCGACATCTTGTCAATCTGTGTTTTAGCTGCTTCGTTCAATACCGGATGGTTATAGCCATGTACGGCGCACCACCATGATGACATCCCTTCGATCAACAACGTGCTGTCTTCCAGTTCAATCGTACAACCCTCTGCGCGTTTCACTTTGAAAGCGGGTAAGGGGTGAGTGGTCGAAGTATAAGGATGCCATAAATGATCTTTGTCAAATGTGTCCGCGGGATAGTACTTGTCAATAAGTTGTTTGTCTTCCGATACTTTGGAACCAAGCGTGGTCAGCAGATCTCCGACCGTGGCCGAATTGATACCGATATAGAGAGCTTTTTCAACGGCTGTCTTGGAGAGTTGCGACCGTCCTCCGGCAAACCGCAGGAAAGCCGTAGGATTAATCAGCCGGAAAAGGGCGATCGCCGTGAACACCTCTTCTTCTGTCAGAGGGGGCGTTTTTTCTAATGGAGTACCCGGTATCGGTTGAAGGAGATTGAGCGGGATGGATTGCACATCCAATTCTTTTAGCGCAAAGGCAAACTCTATACGTTGCTCCGGACTTTCCCCCATACCGATGATACCGCCGCTGCACACTTGCATGCCGGCTTTGCGGACAGCTTTTATCGTTTTGATTTTTTCCTGTTGCGTATGCGTAGAGCATAGCTCGGGAAAATAGGAAGGGGCTGTTTCCAGATTGCAGTGGTAACGGCTTACTCCAGCTTCACGTATCCGGCAAAGTTCTTCTTCTTCCAGCAAACCTAAAGATGCGCATAACGGAATCGACGAGTGTGTTCTTATATAGCGCAGATTTTCACACAATTGTTCCAGATTTCGTCGATTAGGTTTTCGTCCGCTCGTTACCAGCGAAAAACGATGAACGCCCTGTCGCTCGTTATATTGCGCCTGACGGAGACATTCTTCTTTTTCTACCACTCCGTATGCATCGGCTGTGGTCCGGTAATGGGCTGACTGCGCACACCATTTGCAATTCTCCGGGCAACGACCGGATTTAGCATTGATAATGGAACACATATCGAAACTCATCGACGCCATCCGGGCCGTTACTTCGTGTGCAGCCTCATATAATTCCTCCTTTGGGGTGTTCAAGGCAATATCCAGGGCTTCCTCGGGAGATATCCGCCCACCTGCAAATATTCGTTTTTTGATCTCGTTAATCATGCATTGACTGTTTTTAATAATATAAATAAAAAAACCGGACAGATACAATCGTATATCTGCCCGGCTATGCTCTTATCCGGTTTGCTTACTACAAAAAAAATACTACCACAGACTTTAGCTGTCGTCTGCGGCTGAATCAGCATACTCAATAATCGGAGCAGGGAAAGCGGCAAATCCGGTTCCTCTTTTTCTTCCTGAACATCAGGCGTGTCGGTAATGTTCCGGAGAGAGATCGCCAACGATGGTTTCTGCTTCGTCAGAGAAGCTTCAATCACACTCTTGTTAACCTTCCTGATCGAAACACAGCGACCTATGCTGCAAAAAGCAGCATACCGTTTTCGCGACCAGCGACGGAAGTGAATGACGGATGGTTGTGCGTTGATTATTTTTTTCATCTGATTGAAATGTGATTGCAAATTTAGATAAAATTTGGGGATTCTTAAACGAATCGAATAAAAAAATGAAGGATTCTCATGAATATTGTAAATAATGTCTTTCGCTTAAAAAAACTAAAATCCCGAAAATCAACAACTTTCGGTGTTTTGCTTCTTTTTGCTTGCTGCTTTCTGCTTTTGTGGCGCCACAGGAAAGAGAAACATTATTATTTTAAAGTCCTTTGATATCAAACAGCCATAGTTATTAACCCGAAACTCCAATTTAGGTCATAATGATTTCAACCCTAAAAAACCCTAAAAACCCTATAAATGGGGTATTTCTGCTTTATTGATCCAACTACCTTTGCCTTATCATAAAAAATATAAAATTTCTGCAATTATTAACAATATAATATTCATTCTAAAAATAAACAATCATGAGATGTACATTACTATTTTTATTCCTGTTCGGATCTTCCGTTTTAATGTTCGGTCAAGACATTATATTCTTAAAAAACGGAGATGAGTTACAATCCATTATTATGGAAGTTGACGACACATTTGTGAAATACAAGAAAGCCTCAAATGAAAACGGCCCTATCTATAGGTTGGATAATTCAAAAATCTTCAAGATCAAGTATGAAAACGGCGAAGAGGATTTTTTCGGAATCACAGAAGACGAAGAAATAACAAGTAAACCTATAAGGGATACCCGTTCGAAAACA